>JBEKVP010000059.1:0-9222 GCA_049513935.1 Steroidobacteraceae bacterium | reverse complement strand
CCAAGAGCGCCGCGACCCCGCCCTTGTTTGCGCAGAGTGCGCGCGCCGCTTCGCGCCACGGACCCGTGCTCACTGCCCGAACCTGACGCGCGGATCGAGCCAGGCATACAAGAGATCCACCACAAGCCCCATCGCGATGAGCAGTGCCGAATAGAGGATCACCATCCCGAGCACCAAGGTGTAATCGCGATTGATCGCACCCTGCACGAGGTAGCGGCCGATGCCGGGAAGTCCCGCGATCGACTCCACCACGAGCGAGCCGGTCATGATGGAAGCCACCGCGGGCGCGAGATATCCCGCGACCGGCACGAGGGCCGGACGCAGCGCGTGCCGCGCGATCACGGTGCGCATCGGCAGTCCCTTCGAGAGCGCGGTGCGGATGAAGGGGCTGCCGAGCACCTCGAGCATCCCGCCGCGCGTAAGGCGCGCGATGTAGGCGAGCGGCGGCAAGCTGAGCGTGACCACCGGCAGCGCAAGATGCCGGATCGAGCCCGCCTCCCATCCCGCAACCGGGAGCCATCGCAGATAGATGCCGAACAACAGCGCGAGAAGCGGCAGCAGCACGAATGAGGGAATCGCAATCCCGATGGTGGCGAGCGAGACGGCCGCATAGTCGGCGGTCGAATTGCGGTGAAGCGCGGCGAACGCGCCGAGCGGAATGCCGATCGCGAGCGCGAGCGCGAAGGCGATCGTGCCGAGCTCGAAGGTTACCGGGAATCCCTGCGCAATCAGCTCCGTGACCGTGAAGTCCTTGTAGCGGAACGAGGGTCCGAAATCGCCGTGCAGGACACCCCGCATATAGCGCGCGTACTGCGTCCAGATCGGCTGATCGAGACCGTAGGCGCGTTGCAGATTCGCCGCGATCTCGGGCGGGAGCGATTGCTCCTGGTCGAAGGGGCCGCCGGGCGCAACGCGGACCAGAAAGAAGCTCAAGGTGACGATGATGAAGAGGGTGGGAATTGCGCCTGCCAAACGCCTGAGAAAGTACCAAAACATCGCGGTGAGTCTATCCGGGCGCGCCCGACATTGCACTGACCGTGAGATGGACAATTGGAGCCACGCTCCTTAAAATACTGGGTTCGCCTAGCTTGAGGTTTCATGGAATCAACACGCCCGATCCGCGCGCTGATGCGCGGCCTTGATGCGCTGACGGTGCTCAATTTGCGGGATGGTGCGACCGTTTCGGAGGTCGCTCACGAAATCCATCTGCCGCGCACGACCGTCTACAGAATCCTGGAGACGCTTTGCAATGCGGGATTCGTGTTCCGCGATCCCAGCGATGAGCGCTACCGGCTGACCATCATGGTGCGCTCATTGAGCGGCGGTTTCGACGACGAAGCCTGGGTGACTCAGATCGCGAAGCCCCTGATCGAGGATCTGGGCCGCGATATCGTCTGGCCGGTCTCGATCGCTACCTTGATGGGCACGAGCATGATCGTGCGCGAGACAACGGACCATGCGAGCCCGCTCGCCATCGAGCGCTATTCCGCCGGCTACCGCACGCCGTTGCTCGCGAGCGCGTGCGGACGCGTCTACCTCGGGTTTTGTCCCGCGCCGCAGCGCGAAACGCTGATCGATATCCTCGCGCGGTCGGGTAAGGAGGAGGACCGGCTGGCGCGTGCTCCGCGCACCGATCTCATGCGGATCCTCGCGGAAATCAAGACGCAAGGCTACGCGGTCATGTCGCGCACTCGGCGGCTGGTCGAGGAAATCAGCGTGAGCGTCCCGGTTCTGCTGGACGATCGGATACTCGCCTGCCTGACGGCGCGCTTCGCCGGCTCGGCGGTGCCGCAGAGGAGCGCAATCGAGCGCTTTTTGCCCAAGCTCAAACAATGCGCGGTTAGAATCAGCACTTCATTTCTTGAACAACAAGCCGAGGCGCACCGCAAAGGCGCGCCGGAAAGGGCTGCTTAAGGAGCTTCAATGCAGAAGATCATGGTTTGTATCAAGCGCGTCGTGGACTACAACGTGCGCGTGCGTGTCAAGCCCGACGGCAGCGGGGTGATGCTCGACGGCGTGAAAATGAGCGTGAATCCGTTCGATGAGATCGCGCTCGAGGAGGGGCTGCGAATCAAGGAGCGCGTGGGGAACGTCGAGGTACTGGCGGTAAGCATCGGCGTCGCCGATACGCAGCAGCAGCTGCGCACCGCGCTCGCCATGGGCGCCGACCGGGCGATCCTGGTGCAGACCGACGTCGCAGTCGAGCCGCTGACGGCGGCGCAGACGCTCCTGGCAGTCGCCAAGAAGGAAAATCCGGATCTTATCTTCCTGGGCAAGCAGGCGATCGACGACGATGCGAACCAGACGGGTCAGATGCTCGCCGCCATGTGGGATCGGCCGCAGGCCACCTACGCGTCGAAGGTCGAGATCAGCGGCGCGAAGGTCCAGGTGACCCGCGAGGTCGACGCCGGCCTCGAGACCATCGAAGTGGATCTGCCGGCCGTGATCACCGTTGACCTGCGGCTCAACGAGCCGCGCTACGTCAAACTGCCCGACATCATGAAGGCGAAGAAAAAGCCGCTCGACGTCACCTCGCTCGATGCGCTGGGTGTGAGCGCCGGTCAACTCATCAAGACCGTCAAAACCGACCCGCCCCCGCAGCGCCAGAAAGGCGTGATCGTGAAGGATGTGGCGGAGCTGTTTGAGGTACTCAGGAAGAAGGGTCTAATCTAATGCACAAGGTACTCATCATCGGTGAGCACGACGGTAAGTCGCTGAATCCGGCGACCGCCAAATGCGTCACTTGCGCGAAGTCCATTCCGGACGCCGAGATCGCCATTGCGCTTCTGGGCGCCGATACCGCGGGGGTCGCCTCGCAGGCGGCCGCACTCGCGCATGTGAAGTCCGTGCTGCGCATCGACCGCGCCGAGAATACCCATCCGCTCGCCGCGACGTTCGCGCCGCAAATCGTGGCGCTGGCGGCCGACTACAGCCACCTGTTCGGTCCGTCCACCAGCTTCGGCAAGGACCTCATGCCGCGCGTGGCGGCGCTCCTCGGCGTGCCTCAGGTCAGCGATCTGATGGCGGTCGAGAGTGCCTACCGTTTTCGCCGTCCGATCTATGCGGGAAACGCGATCGTCACTGTGGAGGCCGACCCTAAGCGCAAGCTCGTAGCGACCGTGCGCGTCGCCTCCTTCGAGGCCGCGGGCACCGGCGGCAGCGCCGCCGTCGAATCGAAGACCTTGAGCGTGACTCTCCCCGCGCACACCCGATACATTGGCGCCAAATCCGGCTCCACCGACCGCCCTGACCTGCAGACCGCCTCGAAAGTAGTCTCCGGCGGACGCGCGCTCGGGAGCGCCGAGAACTTCAAGATCCTGTTCAGTTTCGCCGACCGGATCGGCGCGGCCGTCGGGGCCTCGCGCGCGGCGGTCGACGCGGGCTATGCGCCTAATGAGATGCAGGTGGGCCAGACCGGCAAGATCATCGCGCCTGAGATGTACATCGCCGTCGGCATCTCCGGGGCGATTCAACATCTGACCGGCATCAAGGACGCCCGCACCATCGTCGCCATCAACAAGGATGGCGAGGCGCCGATCTTCGAGGTGGCCGACGTGGGCTTGGTGGGCGATCTCTTCCAGATCGTGCCGGAGCTCGAGCGCCTGGTCGCTAAGTAGACCGACTCACCCGCGCGGCAGCGGCCTCGATCGCCTCGGCCAAACGGTCGGCGTGCTTGGGTAGGAACGGCATCGGCGGCCGCAGCTTGAGGATGTCGGCGTTCGGTCCTTCGTAGCCGATCAGCACGCGCGCCTCGGAAGCCAAGATATTGATGATGCGCTTGGTGCATTGACGCGCGCTGTATTGCCCGACCGCACGCACCTCGAGGCCGCGCAAGAGGCCGGCGCCGCGCACGGCGCCGAGGCAGGCATGCCCGGCAGCGGCCTCACCCAGGCGTCGGCGCAGGTACTCGCCGGTGCTCGATGCGTTCGCGAGCAGCTGCTCGCGCTCGAGCACGTCGAGTACGGCGAGTCCCGCCGCGGCGGCCACGGCGTTCCCGCCGAAGGTCGAGAAAAAACCGAATTCCTTCTGAAACGCCTCGATCAGAGATCGGTTCGCGACGACGACCCCCATGGGATAGCCGTTCGCCACAGGCTTGCCCATGGTCACGATATCGGGCTCGAGTCCGCGGCGCTCGAACCCCCACAGGTGCGAGCCAGAGCGGCCGAGGCCGTACTGCACTTCGTCGGCAACTATGAGGCCGCCGGCGGCGCGGATGCGTGCCGCCACCGCCGCGGCCCAGGCGGGCGGCGCATCGAACAGACCGGAGCTCGTCATCGACGTGTCGATGAAGAACGCAGCGGGCTCGAAGCCGCGCTCGGCGAGTGTGTGTACCGCGCCGTCGGCGTCGCGAACGGCCGCATCGCGCTCGGCCGGCGCAAGCGCATCCTCACGCTCCAAACCCGCCGGCGGCGGCGCGATGGTGACGACGTGGGGATCGCGCGGCTGCCCGGTGCTCGGCGTGAGCGCCGCGACGGCCGCCGTGATCCCGTGATAGGCGTTGCGCATGACGAGCGCGCCCTTGTGCCCGGTCTTGAACTGCGCGATCCGCCAGGCGACATCGTTCGCCTCGCTCCCCGAGTTCACGAAGATGCAGGCGTTCAAGTGCGGCGGGAACGTCGCGGTCAGCCGCTCGGCGTACTCGAGGATTCGCGAATGCAGGTAGCGGGTGTGAGTCGCGAGGACCGCGGTTTGCTGCTGGATCGCGCGCACCACCCACGGATGCGTGTGACCCACGTGCGGGACGTTGTTGTACACATCGAGATAGGCACGGTCTTCGCCGTCGTACAGCCACACGCCGGAACCGCGCACGATGTTGAGCGGCTTCTCATAGAAGAGCTCGGCGCCAGCGCCCATGAGGCGGTGCCGGCGCTCGAGGTCGACTTCGCGGGCCGCGGGCGCGAACGCCTCGCCGCTCAACGACGTGCCGGCGGCGCGGCGCCAGGCGGCGGTCAGCGGCGCGGCGCCCGCTTCCTCGAGCGCCTCGAGCGAGCGCGCGGCGCTCTGCGTCGCGGTGTCGAGAACCCGCGCCCCGTCCGCATCGTGCCGCCCGCGCCAGGCATGAACCAGGACGGTGACGGCGTGGCGCGCCGCGATGAGGTCGTAGAGTACGTCCACCTCGGCGCCATCCAAGCCCTGCCGTCCCGCATAGCCTTCGAGCAGCCCCTCCAGCGCTCCGAGCGGGGCCACATCCCCGGTCAGAAGCTCCGACATCGCGACCGCCGGCTCGAAGATGCGCGGGGCGTGAATCATGTCGCCGAAATCCAGAATGCCGCTGATGACGGAGGCTTCGGCATCGACCAGCAAGTTCTGTCCGTGGCAATCGCCGTGGATCGCCTGGCTGCGAAGCGAGCGCAGCTCCGGGATGCGCTCTTTCAGCGCCGAGGCGGCGCGCTCGACCGTGCGGCGCACGGCGGTCGATTCGATGTAGGGCAGATACTCGAGGAGCTCCGGCAGGCGGCGCACGTCCCACGCGAGGCGCTGTCCCAATGCCGGATGAAAGAATCCCTGCAGCGCCCGGTCGAGCCGCGCGAGCGTTTCGCCCACGTTCCTGAGGAGCGGCGCATCGGGCGACGAGTCCGCGAGCAGCGTGCCGGCAAGAAAACTCATGAGACAGGTCGAGTAGGTGCCGCTGAGGCCGCTCGCCCGGCCCGTCTCCTCGCCCGTGAGCGTGGCGATGAGGCGCGGTACCGGCAGCGTCGGATCCTGCTCGGCCACGTGGCGCAGCACGCGCAGCTGACATTCCATCGTTTCCGGACTCGCACCGAAATCGAAGATCTTGAGCACGTAGCCGTGCCCGTCCGCGGTGCGCAGAAGGAAATTGCAGTCGCGCTCGCCGGGCAACGGGCGCACGACTGCCGCGAGGCCGTAGGTGTCGCGCGCGATGCGCTCGGCTTCGGCGGCCGAGAATACCGGCGGCGTGGTCCGAAGGGCCAGCAACGCGGCGCTAGAGCTGCTTCAGCACGAAGTCCGCCGCCGACACCTTGAACTCACCCGGGGCCTCGATATTCACGTGGGTCGCCACGCCATTCTTGACGATGATGGCGAACCGCTGTCCGCGCGTGCCCATGCCGAAGCCCGTGGCGTTCAATTCCAGTCCGAGCGCCTTGACGTACTCTCCGTTGCCGTCAGCCAGCATGAGGATCTTGTCGCCGACGTTGCCGGACTTACCCCAGGCGTTCATGACGAATACGTCGTTCACCGCGGTGCACGCGATGGTATCGACGCCCTTCGCCTTGATCTTGTCCGCAAGCTCGACAAAACCGGGCAGGTGCTTGGCATCGCAGGTCGGCGTGAACGCGCCGGGCACGGAAAACAGCACCACCGTCTTTCCCTTGAACAGCTCGTCGCTCGTGAGCTTTTGCGGCCCGTCCTTGGTCATGCGGGTGAATTTGCCTTCCGGCATCTTGTCGCCAACTTTGATGGTCATCGGAATTCTCCTAAGGCAGCCGCCAGCTAGCTCAACGGTACGCCGATCTCGCCGGCATACAGCTCCCACAGCTTCAATACGCGCGGGCTGATGTTCGGCACGGACTTCAATTGCGCGAAGGCCTTTTTCGCCTCGGCGGTGTTCTTGAGCTGAGCCTGGGCGAGGCCCTGATAGACGTACGCTTCGTCCAGATGCTTGATCTGGCCCTTCTGCAAACCCTGAGTGATGGCGTCGATCGCCTTCTGATAGTCGCCGAAACCGTAGTAGACCTCGCCGAGCTTGATCGAGAGCTCGCCCGCGGGATTCTTGGCGGCCTCCGCATCAAGCGACGCCAAGCCCTTCCTGTCGGCGTCCGCACGGCCCTGCAGCGAATTCAGCAGCCGTTGCGTTCGCTCCTTGTGCTCATCCTTGATGATGCCGCCGGAGAGCGCCTTGTTGAGCACCGCCGCGGCCTCACCCGGCAATGCGGCATCGCCCAGAAGCTGCGCCATCTCGATGTAGTCGCTGTCCTCTTTCATCGCCTGCGTGTTGTACATGATGCGATAGATCATGAGCAGGTTGTGATCGTCGCGCTCATCCTGCCGCTCGATGCGCAGCAGCGAATTCCAGTACGTGGTCTTGTTGTTGAGCTTGATCAGATCGATCAGCACCGGATCCATCGCCGCATTGTCCTGAGAATCGGATGCGCACTGCAGCTTGAACAGGAAGAAATTCTCCTTCGGCGCCTCTCCCGCCTTGCGCGCTGCGGCAACGCCCTTGTCCGCCCAGATCACCGCGTCCTTGCAATCCTTCAGCTGGTAATAGCTCTGCGCGATGATCAGCAGGTTCTCGGTCGTCGCCGTGCCCGCATCGACCAGTTGCTTGCCGTAATCGATGGTCTTTTGATATTGCTGCGTGCTCGCGGAAATGGCGAACAGCGTCTTGGTCATCTGCCCGCTCTCCTCGGCCGTGGCAGCACCGGTCGCCAGGGCCTTCTCGAACTCGCTCTGCGCGACCTTCAAGTTGTTGAGTCTGACGTTCGCGAACCCCAGCATGTAGTGGATGGTCTTCTCGTCGAACGGTGTGAGCCCCGATTTGGTCTGGGCCTGCTCCAGGTTCTTGACGGCCTCTTGCCACTGCTGAGCCTGCAGCGCCTTTTGCGCGGCAGTCATCTCCTTGGCGATGACCCGGCTGATCTCCTGCTTCTTCTTCTCGTCCGCGGACGCCGCGCCTGGCGCGAGCGAAGCCAGCGCGAGCACGATGGCGAGCGCGGCTGCACCGAAGAGGCGCGCGCATACCGCGACGCTCGGATTCTTGGCATTGTTGTTAATCGATTGAATCATGATCACACCTTCACAAATTGCGATTTTTCGGACCTGTTTTGCCGGGTCTCTCAAACAAACGGCGCGTGAACCCGCAGTGATTCGGGTCGACGCGCCGCAACACCCGCTGGGAATCTAATTCAGTAGTAGTCGTTGTTGACGAACCCGATCTTCTTCAGACCTCTGTGCTGTAAGTCGGCCAATGTCTGGGCCACGATCTCGTACTTGGCGAACTTGTCGACGCTGATATGCACTTCGGGCTGCGGATCCTTGGTCGCCTCCTGGCTGATGTAACCCTGCATGGTGGCCCGGTCCACCGGCGTCTTGTTCCACAATAGCGTTCCGTCGAAATCGATCGACAGATCGATCACCTCCGGGGTCACGGTCGGCGGAGGTGGGTTCGACACCGGATTGTCGATCTTCACCGCGTGCGTCTGGCTCGGAATCGTGATGATGAAAATAATGAGGAGCACGAGCATGACGTCGATCAACGGCGTCATGTTGATGTCCGAATAGGACTGACCCTCGTTACCGCCTACTGCCATCGCCATCTTGGATCTCTCCTACGTTCCCGGTCCGAAATGGTCCGGCGTCGTGATGAACGCCACCTTGCGGATGCCGATCTGCTGCGTGGCCACGAGCACCTGCCCCACGAACTGATACCGGACGTTCGAATCGCCGCGGATGTGCACCTCGGGCTGAGGTTCCTGACGCGCGATGCCGCGCAAATGCGCTTTGAGATCGTCGGTCCCGTTCAGCCGTTGCGTGTTCCAGAAGATGTTGCCTTCCTTGTCCACGGCGATGGTGATGTTCTCGGGTTTCGTCTGCGTGGGCAGATTGGTCGCCTTCGGCAGCTGCACCGGTACCTGCTGAATGATGACCCGGATCGTAATGATGAAAATGATCAGGAGCACCAACATCACGTCCACGAGGGGCGTGACGTTGATGTCCGACATCGCTTCGGCTTCTTCATTCGTGCCGACGTTCATCGCCATGGCGGATTGACCTCAGCTTCCTAGCGGGCCGCGACGGGAGCTGGCTTCACGACCGGGGCTGCGCCGCCCACGCCCATGCCGAGACCCATCTTGGCGCCGGCGATCAGATACGCGTGCAACTCGTGCGCGAAGTGGCTGACGCGCTCCTGCACGCCTTTATTGCGCCGCAGTAGGATATTGTATCCCAGCACTGCGGGCACCGCGACCGCGAGACCGATGGCGGTCATGATGAGCGCCTCGCCGACGGGTCCGGCGACCTTGTCGATGGACGCCTGTCCCGCGACGCCGATTGCGATCAGCGCGTGGTAGATACCGATGACGGTGCCGAGCAGACCGACGAACGGCGCGGTGGCGCCTACCGACGCGAGCACCGGCAGTCCCGCTTGCATGCGGCTGATCACGGTATCTGTGGTGCGCTGCAGCGACTCGGTGATCCACTCGCTGGTGCCGATCGCCGCCGACAAACGGCTCTTATTGGTCTCGTGGTACTCGTATGCCT
>JBEKVP010000058.1:0-9233 GCA_049513935.1 Steroidobacteraceae bacterium | reverse complement strand
ATCACACAGTCCTGCAGCTCCGCGCTCCTCTTAAGCGTGTACACCAGGAACAAGCCTCCGAGCACCAGCGCGAGACAGATCGCGAGGCCCATGAGCGCGGCCCGCTGAGTGCGGGCGTCTTGCCGGCGGTGCGCCTCGAGATCATCGGGTGGGGCCACGCGAACGACGCTAGCCCTTTCGTTGGCTCGGGTCAATCCGGCGCCCACTCGCGCCACGCCCCCATGAGCGGAAAATACAGGCCCACCCGTACCGGCTCGGGTCCGAGCTTGCGGGCCAGCGCGGCGTAGCGCTCGAGCTGCGGCCGGTAGCGCTCCACCTCGCGCCCGAGAAACTCTTCGAGACCGCCGCCGCTATGTTGGCTCGTCTTGTAGTCGATGACCCAGCGGATGGCGCGTTCGTCGATGAAGCTACGGTCGAAGACCGCGTGCACCACCTCGCCGCGCCAAGTCCCTGAGATCGCGTGCTCGCGCAGGTCGTCGCGATATCCGTCCGCGAGGATCCAGCGCCCGCGGGGGTCGCGGTGCACGGCGATAAGCGCGCTCATCGCGCGCGCGCTCGCCTGTGCGAGGTGCTCCGGCCGAACTCCTGCGAGCGCGAGCCAGCGCTTGAAATGCGCCTCGCGGCCGCGGATGGCCGCCTCTCCGGAGCGCTTGAGATCCATCGCTTGAAGCTCCGCGTGTACCAGGCTCCCGACGCGCCGCGCGGTCTCGCCCGCCCAATCGAACAGGGGGGCTTCTTGCAACGGCACGCCGGCGGCGGGGAGCGCCGCATCGAACGGCGCCGCGAACGAGACCGGCGTCCACCCGCGTGGCACGCGGCAGAGCGGTCCGCCGCGCAACTCGGGCTCCGCCGGCGGCGCCGCGATCGCGCCGTGCCGGCGCAGATCCGCGATCACCTCCTCGCGCACGCTCGGCCACAGCACGGCCAACAGGCTCCCCGCGCGCGGCTTCCAGGGGGCGCCTTCGGGCTCGGCCGTATCGTCCGCCTCCTCCTCGTCGAGATCCTCGGGGTCGATGCGCAAGCCGATGGTCGCCGTGAGATGCAGCTGCCGCTTGGCGCGGGTACAGGCGACGTAGAGGAGCCGTTCGGCCTCGAGGGCCGCGGCATCGCGCGCCTTGAAGCGTAAGAAGCTGAACAGCGGGTCGGTGCCGGCACCGATCGGCGGACGTGCGGCCATCGCCATGCCGTCGCGCTCGGTTCGCGCGAACGAGTGCATGAGCAACAGCTGACCGCGGGTTGTTCGCGCGTGCCGGTCGAGCGCGGGCACGATCACGAAGTCGAACTCCAACCCTTTGGCCTTGTGGATCGTCATGATCTCGACGGCGCCCGGCGTGCCGCCGTCGGCGTACAGATCCGCGAAGCTTTGCTTGAGGTCAGCGGCGTCCGGCAGCCCGCGCTGCTCGAGCTCGCGCAAGCGCGCGAGCACCGTGCGCACTTCGGCAAGGGCGCGCGCCTCGCCCGAGGCGCCGGGTCCGCCGAGCGCGAGCCAGGTGCGCTCCACCCAGCGCGTGATCGAGGTGTGACTCTGCACGCGGAACGCGGCCTCCAGCACGGAGCGCAAGCGGCGGCAGCGCATTCTCCCCTCCTCGCTCAGGCGCTCGAGCACCGCATCGTCGCGCAAGGCGTCGAAGATCACCGGATTTGCCCGTGCGACGGTCAACAAGTCCTCGAGCTCGAGCCCGGCCCAGGGTGCGCGGAGCACGGCCAGCCAGGCGGGGCGGTCGCCGAGATGCAGCAGAGCGCCGATGAGCGTCACCATGTCGCGCACCGCCGGGCGATCCTGTAGGGGCTCGATGTCCAGCGCGCGAAACGCGAGGCCGCGCGCGCGCAACGCGTGCGCGATCTCACGCGCGTGGGTGCGGGCGCGCACCAGGACGGCGATGCGCCACTCGGGATGCTGCGTGCGACGCAGCTCGACCGCCTCCGCAACCGCGAGCGCTTCCGCCTCGCGCGAGGCGAATCCGCGCACTTGCACCTCGGGGGCGAATCCGACGGCCGCCGGCAAGGCGCTCTCGCTCGGGCGGAACGCGATCGCGCCGCGCTCGCGATCGTCGTGCCGCGGCATCACTCGGGCGAACCGGGTGTTGATCCAATCGACCAAGGTGCGGTCCGAGCGGAAATTGCTGCTGAGGCGCTGCACATCGAATCGCACCGCGCCCAAGCCCGTCTCAGCCAGCTCGAGGAACGCCCTTACCTCCGCTTGGCGGAACCCGTAGATCGACTGCATCGGATCGCCGACGCAGAAGATGGTGCGTCCGTCGCCTGGTTGCCAGCCCGCGGTAAGGCGGCCGATGAGCTCGAGCTGCGCGGTCGAGGTATCCTGGAATTCGTCGATCAGCAGGTGCTCGAGCGTGTAATCGAGCCGCAGATTGAGATCCGTGGGAGCATCCCCGCTGCCGAGCGCGCGCAGCGCCGCCATCGAGACCGCGGGAAAATCGACTGCGCCGCGTTCACGAAAGATCTGCTCCAGCTCGGCTGCGGCGAGCACCAGCACTTGCGCAGCGGCGCGTACTCTCGACCAATCCTCGTCGCCGTAGGCGGGCGCCGGTAAGCCGCGGACGCTCACGAGCGCCGGCAATACCTCGGGCCGCTCCTCGAACTCCTGCACGAGCTGCGTCAACTGCTCGCGCTCCGCGCATCGCCCCGGAAATCCCTCCGCCGCACCGAAGCGCTTGCGCAATTTCGAAGTCTTGAGGAGAAAGAGCTCGGCAAGCGCACGCCAGCGCGCCACATCGCCGGGCTCCGGGCGCAGTGTGCCGACCGCCTGCCATGGCGCGAGCTCCGGCCGCTCGGCGCCGACGCGCCGCGCCGCGGCGTGGGCGAGCGCGGACAGGCGCGCCACCGTGTCGTCCCCGAGCGCGTCGTGCGCGCCCTTAAGCGTGCGCGTCACGAGCAGTGTGAGATCCTCATCGAAGTGCCGCCGCACCGCTGCGAGCTGCGCCTCGCCGATCTCGGCCGCCGCCTGGACATGCCCCACGAGCAGCGGCAGCCAGCGATCGCGGCCGGGCAGCATGTCCGCGACCAATTGCGCGAGCTGACCCCAGCGCTGATCGCCGACGGCGAGCACCTGCTCGACCGCGCGCCCGAAGGAATCCCCTTCCTCGCGCGACAGTGCGCGCGCCGCGGCCTCCGCATACAGAGGCTTCGCGTTCTCGAGCAAGCGCAGGCTCCCGCCCGCCCCGGAGGTAATCGGCAGCTGCGCCGCGAGCCAGGCATTGAAGGAATCGATGGTCTCGATACGCAGCCGCGAAGGGTGCTGCTCGACATCGATCCCGAGCGCATCGAGGCGGCGCTTCGCCGCGGCCGCGAGCGCCCAGGTCTCCGGGTTGAGGCCGGGTGGGGATCCCGGCGCGCTCGGCGCTCCGGACGCGGCCTGCAACGCCGCGAGCACCCGCTCGCGCATCTCCTCCGCGGCGCGGCGCGTGAAGGTGAGCGCGAGGATGCGCTCGGGCGCATCGACCACCGCGAGCAAGCGCAGATAGCGCTGCGCGAGCAGCGTGGTCTTGCCGCTGCCGGCCGGCGCCTGAACGAGGACCGAGCCGTGCCCCGTCACCGCCGCAAGGCGCGCGGCATGATCCCTGGGCAGCGCGGGCGCTGCGCTCATGGTGACGCCGCGTCGCCCGCGACCCGCGGACGCTCGAGCTCGAAGACCGAGGGCACGCGGCACAGTCCCTGCAGGCGGCACGATCGGCAGGCTTGGGGCGTAGGGGCGACCGCGGCGCGTCCCCGCGCGAAATCCTCGGCGAAGCATTCGATGCGCCGCGACCAGAGCTCGATCAGGTCGGCGAAGGACGGCATGCCTTCGAGCCTGCTCGCGCGCTTGCCTGGAAAGATATCGCCGCGAGCGGACTCGACCACGAACGCGCATTCGGCCGCGTTGATCCGCCCGTAAGCCACGGCCACCAAACTCTCCCGATGCAGCAGGGCGTAGAGCGGGAGCTGCGGATTGTCGGGCCGATCGCCGCGCCAATCGGCCTCCGCCGCGCCGCTCTTGTAGTCGATCAGGATCCGCCCACCGTCGACGAGCCGATCGATGCGGTCGACGCGCACCGAAAAGTCGAGGCCGGCGTGGTGCGCAATTTCGCTGCCCTCCTCGAGGCGCTCCACCGTGAACGGCGCGCGCGCGGCCTCGAGCTCGAGCCACTTCCACAGGAGTCCATTGAGGCGCTCGTGCTCGCGCGCGCGCCAGCGCCCTCCCGGGTCGCGGCGCTCGCACAACGTGTCGATCGCGCGGCGTGCGCTTTCATCGATGAGCCGCGTGAGATCGGCTGCGGCGCGCTCCCTCAAACCCGCGGAGCTCCTGAGGTCGAACCAGATTCTCTGCAAGGCGTCGTGCAAGAGCTCGCCGCGCTCGCGATCGTTGAATCCAGGCAGCGGGCGCTCCAGCGGCTCGGCGCCGAGCCGCGTTTCCGCAAAGCCCCGAAACGCGCAGCGCGACTGCGCGCGCAGCGTCGCGACCCCGCGGGTTTTCTCCGGCGCCCCGAACGCGGGCGCCTCTTCATCGATGAGCTCCTCGAGTGCCGGTGCGCCGCCAAGCGCCGTGTTCCAGTGCGGCTGGGGCAGCGCGGAGGCTCGCTCGAGCGCCGCTTCCACGGGCAGCAACGGACTCGGGCTCACTCGCCGCCCGTCGCCCAAGTCCGCGCAACTGAACACCGGCCGGCGCGCGCGGGCACACCAGCGCTTGAAGAGATCCGCCGCGAATTCCCGCTGTGCATCGACGCTTGCGGCGATGACGCCGTACTCTCGCTGCAGGCCCGCGGGCAGCAGCGGAATCGGATCGGCCGGGGGCGGCCAGCGCTGCTCGTCGCAGCCGCTGGCCCAAAGACCCTGGTACGCGAGCCACGGGTCGGCCAATTGGCCGCTCACCCAGATAGGCGGAATCCCGGTTTGCTCTTGATAGGGCGTATCGCGCGCCGCGCGCCTGAGAATGCTCTCGGCCGACTGGCGCGAATGGCGGCCGAATATCCGGTCTCCGACGGCGAGGGCCGCCAGCAACTCGCGGAAGCGCTCGGCGGACTGAAATTCGGCGCTCGACCAACGTTGACGCAAGCCCCACGGGCCTGCCTCGAGCGCATCGATCCACACCGGCAGCCAACGGCTCATCGGGTGATCGCCGCTCAAGGCATCCAGCGAACGCGCGGCCGCGCGCAGCCGATCGAGCGCTGCGACCGCCGGCAAGTCGCGCGCGACGCGCCCGGGAAGCGCCAGCCACTCGCCGAGCGGCGCCTCGCTCGGCGCATAGCGGCGCAAGGCGGCATCCAGACGGGACGCGGCAGCCGCCTCGCTCGGTGAGGCCTGAAGCTCCGGCGCACGCAGCAGCGAGCTGAATCGGCCGAAAGACACTGCTCCGCTCGCGGCGGACAGAAAATCGAGCGCGGCGCGCACCGGCGCATACTCCGCGAGAGGCGTGCCGCCGGCGACCGCGTACGGAGCGCCGGCGGGTGACTCCTCCAGCGAGAAGCGCTGCGGAGCCAGCGCCGCATCGAACGCATCCACCACCTCCGCACGTCGGCCCGGCAAATCGGGTATGCACACCCAGGCGCGAAATTTCGGGTCCGCCTGGAGCTCACCGTAGGCCCAGTCGGCCATCGCGGCGAGCTCGGCGGCCGGTGAGTCCGCCTTGACGTACCGCGGCATCGTGGGCAGCGCTGACGCGTCGCCGGCGGCAATCGGCGGGAGCGGCGGACCGGCATGGCGCTCGAGCCAGCTCTTGGCGACCGGCCGCCAGAGCGGGCTTTCAATCCACAACGGGGGTGCTTCCCCGCCGAGCGGCGTGTCGACCGCCTGCTCGAGCAGCCGCTCGCCGCCGATACAGTGAAGCGCCCGGCATTGATCGGCGAAGCGCGCGCTCCAATCGAGCAATGCCAGCGATTCCTCAGTGCCGTGCGCGGCCAAGGCGCGCTTTGGAATGCCGTACTCGACCATCGCCCGGCGCGCACGGCGCGCGGCGCGCGCCGCGCCCGACGGCTCGAGAAACTGGGCACCGACGTCGCTTTCGAGCACCGCTCGGCGCCACAGCTCGCGCTCTTCGACCTCGGCGAGACAACGTTCGGTGGTGGAATCGGCGAGCTGGCGCCTGATGTGACGCTCCCGGAGCCACCCGCCGAAATCGCGCACCCGCGGAGTCGGCCAGACCTCGCGCCCCGCTTCGCGATAGGCGCGCTCGACGGCGTCGAACAGTGCCGCGGCCAGCTCGGTATTCGGGGTGAGCACGGTGCGGCCCGCATCCGCCGCCTCGATCAAGCGGGATATCACACGCGCTCCCTCGAGAGCCGCAAGTCGCTCAGGCTTTGCCCGCGGCGGAACCGACCACTTGCAAGGCGGGCGCCCCCGAGACGCGGGCCTCGAGCAGCTCCTCGATCCGCGCGAACACCGTTCCGAGCACCTGCGGCTCCGGCAGATTGGTGATGCGGAAGCAATTGCGGTACGGCACGTTGAAGCTCACGCCCGGTGCGACCAGCACGTGCTTGTTCTCGAGCAGATCGAGCGCGAAGTTCTGATCGTCGAAATCCGGCACGACATCGCTCCGGACCTCGACGAACGCATACAGCGCGCCCATCGGCCGCGCGAGCCGCAAATACTTGCTGCGCGCGACGCCGTCCAGAATCGTGCGCCGCGACTCGTACAATCGACCGCCCGGCCGGGTGAGCTCGCGGATGCTCTGGTGGCCGCCGAGCGCGGTCTGCACCGCCCACTGTCCCGGCACGTTGCCGCAGAGCCTGAGCGAGCTCAACAATTCCAATCCGCTCAAGTATTCCGATGCGCTCTCGAGGTCGCCGGAAAAGACCGCCCAGCCGACCCGGTAGCCGCAGGCCCGGTAGACCTTCGAGAGCCCGCTCATTGTGCAGCACAGCGTCCCCTGCACGAGCGTCGCCATGGGCACGAACTCCGCGCCGTCGTACAGGATTTGATCGTAGATCTCATCGGAGAGCACCACCAGCCGGTGGTTCTCGGCCGTGCGCGCAAGCGCCTCCAGCACCACGCGCGGATACACCGCACCCGTCGGATTGTTGGGGTTCACGATGACGATGGCGCGGGTGCGGCGCGTGATGAGCGACTCGATCTCCCCAGGATCGGGCACGAAGCCGCGCTCCGCGCGACAGGGATAGTGCACCGCCCGGCCGCCGTTCAGATTGACCGCCGCCGTCCACAACGGGTAGTCGGGGCTCGGTACCAGCACCTCGTCTCCCGCGTTGAGCAGCGCACGCAGCGCGAGATCGATGAGCTCGCTCACCCCGTTGCCGATGAACACTTCCTCCGCGGTGACGCCGCGCACGCCGCGCTCCTGCTGCTGCATCACCACGGCCTCGCGCGCCGGGAAAATCCCTTTCTGGTGCACGTAGCCTTCGCTCAATCGCAGGTTCTCGATCATGGCGAGACGCATGGTCTCGGGTGTGCGGAATCCGAACGCGTAGGGATTGCCGATGTTCAGCGACACGATGTCGTATCCCATGCGCTCCATATCGAGCGCGCGCCGCGCCAACTTGCCGCGGATCTCGTACCGCACGTTGGCCAGGCCGTCGCTGGCGCGCAAAGCTCTGCGCTGGGTCATAAGACTGTCTGCCCTGTCATGAGGGGCTCAAGAATACACGAGCTCCCGGCGGCGGTGGCAGGCCACCGCGTGAATGCCCCCGACGCCCTCGAGCGGGGGAACGGTGGCCGCACAGGCATCTTGCGCGTAGGCGCAACGGTCGCGAAACGCGCACCCAGACAGGATCTCGCCGCCGGGCGGGGCCTCGCCCGCCTCCCTCGGCCGGGCGGGCGGGGGCGCCGCATGCGCCTCGGGCGCCTCGAATATGGACGTGGGATCCGGGACCGCAGCGAGCAGCGCGCGCGTGTAGGGATGGGCCGGCGCGGCGAACAGCTCGTCGCACGGTGCCGTCTCGACGATCCTGCCGCAGTAGATGACCATGACCCGATGGCTCAAATGGCGCACCACCGCGAGGTTGTGACTGATGAACAGCATCGCGGTGCCGAATTCGCGCTGCAGATCGGCGAGCAGATTCACGATCTGACCCTGGATGGAGACATCGAGCGAGCTCACCGGCTCGTCGCACACCAGCAATTTGGGCCCCTGCATCATGGCGCGCGCGATGCCGATGCGCTGGCATTGGCCGCCGCTGAACTCGTGCGGATAGCGCGCGCTCATCGGCGCCGAGAGGCCGACGCGCTCCAGCATCTGGTCGACCCGCGCTCGGCGCTGCGCCGCCGCGAGCCCGGGCTCGAAGATCTTCAGCGGCTCGGCCAACGCCTCGCCCACGGTCATGCGCGGGTTCAAGCTCGCGAGCGGATCCTGAAAGACGATCTGCAGGTCGCGGCGATGCCGGCGCATGGCGCGGGCGTCGCAGGTCAGAAGGTCCTCGCCACGCCAGATGACGGCGCCGCGGGACGCCGGTATCAGCCGCAGAATGGCGCGCGCGAGGGTGGATTTGCCGGCCCCCGATTCGCCGACCAGGCCGACGGTCTCGCCGCGCGCCACATCGAAGCTCACCGCATCGAGCGCCGTGCGCGCGCCGAAATCGACGCCCAGGTCACGAACCTGAAGGAGTGGATCGTTCACGGCTCGAGCGGATGGTGGCAGGCGAGCTCGCCCTTAGGCTCGATGTCGCGCAACAGCGGGCGCTCCGCCCGGCACAGATCGCTCGCGCGCGGGCAGCGCGGCGCGAACGCACAGCCGCGCGAAGGCGTAGCCGCCGCCGGCGGCTGTCCCGGCAACGAGGGCATGCGCGCAGCGCGCGGCGCACGCAGATTCGGCACGCACTTGAGCAGCAGCTCCGTGTACGGGTGGCGCGGGCCGCGCAAGAGCTCGGCCGTATGCGCGCTTTCCACGATCCTGCCGGCGTACATCACCGCGACCCGGTCCGCGAGCCCGGCGACCACGCCGAGATCGTGGCTGATGAGCGCGATCGACAAGCCCGAGTCCAGCCTGAGCGCGCGCAGCAGATCGACAATCTGCGCCTGCACGGTGACATCAAGCGCGCTGGTGGGCTCATCCGCGATCAAGAGCGCGGGCTCGCACATGAGACTCATCCCGATCATCACGCGCTGGCGCATGCCCCCCGACAGCTCGTGGGGGTATTGCTCCAGCCGCCGCTCGGGCGCAGGCACGCGCACCCGCTCGAGCGCGCGCAGCGCCGCGCGCTGCGCATCCGCCCAGGACGCGCCGCGGTGGCGGACCAGGACCTCGGCAAGCTGCACGCCTACCTTAAGGTGCGGCGTGAGCGAGGTCATCG
>JBEKVP010000057.1:0-9363 GCA_049513935.1 Steroidobacteraceae bacterium | reverse complement strand
AGATCAGCGTGCTCCTCCTCGGCCACCCGCAGGATCTCCGCCTTGGTGTTGCCGACCTCGACCCGGCTGCGCGCGTTCGCGGCGCCGTGCCGGGCGATGAGCTCGCCCATGCGCTCGAGCGCAGTCTTCGCGAGATCGCGCTCAATCTGCAGCGTCGGCATCAACGACTCTCCCATGGGTTCGACGGGGGTGTATTCCACAACGTGCAGGGCGGTGATCGCGGCATCAGAGTGCGCCGCCAAATCACGGCAGGCGATGAAGACCTTCTCGCTGTCGTCCGACAGATCCAACAGCACCAACAACTTCTTGTAGGCGGCCATGCATGTGCCAGTATAGCGGAGTGCGCGGCAGGTCAAAGGCTTTGTGTTCGGGCCGAGCGCTCTAGTGCGAGTCTACTCGCACCAGTTGACAGTATCGGGCGGCGAGGCGTCCGAATTGCTCGGGGGCGAGTCTCTCGGGGCGCACCAAGGGATCGATGCCGCAACTCCTTATGTCATCGTCGCTCAAGAGGCCCTTCAAGCCATTGCGCAGAATCTTGCGTCGATGAGAGAAGGCGGCGGTCGCCAACGACTTGAGTGCACCTTCATCGCCGATCGCGAAGCGCGGCTCGACACTCGGCCGCAGGCGCACGATCGCGGACCACACCTTGGGCCGCGGCTGGAACGCGCCGGGGCCGACATCGAGCAGGCTCTCGACCTCTGCGTGGGCGGCGAGCATCACGGTGAGCCGCCCATACTCCTTCCCGCCGGGTGCCGCCGCCATGCGATCCACGACCTCCTTCTGCAGCATGAAGTGCATATCGGCGATGGCGGCGCGCTGCGCCAACAGGCGGAACAGGACCGGCGTCGATATGTTGTATGGCAAGTTGCCCACAACCCGCAGACGGGGGCCTCCGGCCCGCAGCCGCTCGAAGTCGGTCTCGAGAACGTCCTCGACGTGCACGCGCAGCCGTCCGCCGGCGCGCGGGTCGGTCGTCAAGGAGCGCGCGAGATCGCGGTCGATCTCGATGGCATCGAGTTCCCCGGCGCGCTCCAGCAGAGGCCAGGTGAGCGCACCGCGCCCCGGCCCGATCTCGACGATGCGCTCGCCGTGCGCCGGCGCGATGCAATCGATGATGCGGCGAATGACCGCGGGGTCGTGCAGGAAGTGCTGGCCGAATCGCTTACGAACCACCATGGCCCGGGCTCGCAAGCTCGATCGCGAGCGCAAGTGCCGCCCGGAGACTGCCGGTATCCGCCTTTCCCGTTCGGGCGAGCGCAAGCGCCGTTCCGTGATCGACGCTGGTGCGCAGGATCGGCAATCCGAGAGTCACGTTCACTGCGTGGCCGAATCCGTCGTGCTTGACGACCGGCAAGCCCTGGTCGTGATACATGGCGACCACGACATCGGCCTCCGCCAGGGACTTCTGCGTGAATGCCGTATCGGCCGGAAGCGGCCCGCGCACGTCGAGCCCCTCACTTCGCAATTGCCTTATGACCGGCTCAATCACCTCGATCTCCTCGCGGCCGAGATGCCCGGATTCCCCGGCGTGAGGATTGAGCCCCAGGACCACGATGCGCGGAGCGGCCACGGAGAAGTGGCGCTCGAGGTCGCTGTGAACGATCTTGAGCGTCGCCCGCAGCCGTTCCGCTGTGATCGCGCGCGGCACATCGGCCAGCGGCAGGTGGGTGGTCACGAGCGCAACGGACAATCTTTCGCTCTTCAGCAGCATGACGGGAAGGGCGGCGCGCGTCCTCGCGGCAAGGTACTCGGTATGTCCGGTGAACTCGAAGCCCGCGTCCATGAGCGTGCTCTTCTGCACGGGCGCCGTGACCATTGCGGCGAACTCGCCGTTCATGCATCCATCGCAGGCCCGATCCAGCATCGCGATCACGTAGCCCGCGTTGCGCGGGTCGAGAGCGCCCGCGGTCACCGGTTGCGCCGTCGGAATGTGCAGCACTTTGAGGACGCCCGGGCGATGCGCTGCGGGCGGGGCGGATCCGTCGTAGATCTCGATCCTGAGCGCAAGCCCGAGCGCGGCGGCCGCCGACTTCATCAGCGAGGCATCGCCCGCCACCACGAGATCGGCCTGCCAATCTTCCTGCGCGAGCACGACGCAGGCATCCGGCCCGATCCCGGCCGGCTCACCTGAAGTGACGACGATGCGCGGGACGTACACCGCGTGCGCGCGCCTACATCTTGATTTCGACGAATGCCTCGTCGCGAAGCCGGCGAAGCCAAAGCTCGGTCTCTTCGTCGGCCTTGCTCTCGCGAATCGCGGCAAAGGCCTTTTGCCGACGCACGTCGTCGGTGCTGTCATACGTGCGAGTTCCGAGCATCTGCACGATGTGCCAGCCGTAGCGGGTCTTGAATGGCTCGCTGATCTCGTTCGGTTTCAGATCCGCTATGGCCTTGTCGAATTCCGGCACGAACGTTCCGGGGCCGCTCCAGCCGAGGTCGCCCCCGTCCGGCGCAGAGCCCGGATCCTCGGAGGTCGCCGAGGCGATGCCCGCGAAGTCCTCGCCGTTCAAGATGCGCTGGCGAATCTTCGCCAATTTCTCGCGCACGGTGGCGTCGTCGTCGAGCTCGTTCGTCTTCTTGAGAATATGCCGCACGTGGATCTGGTTGACGATTACCTGGGCCTCGCCGCTGCGGCGCTCGTTGAGCTTGACGATGTGAAAGCCGCTCGGCGTGCGTACCGGCTGGCTCACCTCGCCGGGTTTCATCTTGGTCACGAGGTCGACGATGAACTGCGGCAGCTGCGTGCCCTTGCGCCAGCCGAGCTGGCCGCCGTCCAACGCCGTTTGACTGTTGGAATTCGCAATCGCGAGCTGTCCGAAGTCCTCGCCCTTCGACGCGCGCGCGGCAATGTCGCTTGCCTTCTTGGTGATCTCGTCGAGCTGTTGCGGCGTAGCCGCAGCAGGCAGCGACAGGAGGATGTGCGAGACGTTGAACTCGTCGTTGGCCGCCGCCGATTGCTGGCGCGCGAGAAATTGCTCGAGCTCGTGAGGAGATACGTTGATGTGCGCGATCACGTCGCGCTGCCTCAAGGTGCTCAACGTGAGCTCCTTGCGCATGCCTTCGCGGTACTGCTTGTAGTCGACGCCTTGCGCGGCGAGCGCGGTGGGCAGCTGGTCGAACGGGATCTTGTTGCGCTGGGCGATCTCCTGCAACGCGCCGTTCAGCTGCTCGTCCGAGATGGTCAAGCCGACGTGCTTGGCGCGCTGTGTCTGGATCTCCTGCAGGACCAACCGCTCCAGCACCTGCTGCCGGAGCACGCTCTCGGGGGGCAACTCGACTTTCTGTTCCTGCAGCCGCCGTGTGACGGCTTCCATCTGCTCGTCGAGCTCGCTCTTCAAGACCAGGCCGTCGTTCACGACGGCCGCGATGCGGTCGAGCAACTCGCCGTGCACGCCGATGTCCCGGGTCTGGGCCAAGGCAGCGGGCGCGGCCCAGATGACCAGGATCGCAACTCCGCACACAACCGCCAGGTTTCGCATAGGCTCGCTTCGCTTCGAATGGGGGCGCTAAATGGTCTGCACCGGGCTAGTACTCCGCGTCGGGATCGCGCGTCGAGTACCCGCTTATCTCTTTGGACAAAAGGGCATCCGAGCGCTTTCCGACCGAGCTCAAGCCCGTGAGTTCCAATTGTAATGCAATCGAGGTGTCGAGTCCTCCGGTCCGGTTGGTCAAGTAGCGCCGCTGCAACACCTGCACGCGCCAGCAGCAGCTCTTGTACTCGAACCCGGCCAGCTGCTCGATGAGCTGGCGGTCCTGGATCGAGTACACGTAGCGCCCCACGGTGTTCCAGCGACCCGCGATGGGCCAGGCAAAGGAGACGTCATATTGCTTGAGGATGTCCTCCTGGAAGCGGTAGCCGACGTTCACGACCCGGGTGGGGTCGGGGCGGTATTGCAGCAAGATCTCCGATTTGTCGGTCTGCGAGGTATACGGATTCCACTGGTAGTCGAGATTGAGGGTCCAGTGCTTGTAGGCCGTCACCGAGACTTCGCTGATGATGTCCGAGCCGTGGTAGGCCTGCGCCGTCTCGCCCGGCGCGGTGGCGAGCGTTTGACCCGGCAAGGTGGGGAGGTTCTGGCCGGGCAGGATCACCTGCGTCGGCTGTCCGGGGAGCGTCACGAGCGTCTGGCCGGGCAAGGTCTGCGTGATCTCCTCGGGAAGCAGTACGCGCGGCAGCTCGAAATAGCGGATCTGGCCGATGGTGGCCGATAGGTATTGCGTCCCGCTCGATTCATTGAAGAGCCGGGTGGTCATGGCGGCCGCCAGCTGATTCGCATCGCCGATCCGATCATCCCCGACGTAGCGGTTGGTGCGGAACAGCTCGACCAGGTTCAGGTCCGGGAGCCCGGAGTCGAACAGCGGCAGCTCGTTCTGATTGCGGTATGGGATATAGGTGTAGAAGAGGCGCGGCTCCAGTGTCTCCGTGCGCTGCCCCTGCGCGCCCGCATCGCGCTCGAAGACGAGTCCCGTGTCGACACTCGCGTACGGCAGCGCACGGCTCGGCGTACTCGGGTCGCCGACGGCCGCGTTCTGTAGATCGTACTGCGTGAAGTGGTAGCCTACGGCCGGCACGAAGAAATAGCCCGCCTCGCGCTGCTCCCAGCGCAGCTCCGGAGAGATGTCCGCGCGCACGCCCGTGGGACCGACCTCGCGCAAGAAATTGGTGACCTCGCTCGATAGGCTGAATTCCAATGGGCCGATCAGCGGGAACAGGCCGTACGCCTCGATGCGCGGTACGCGCGAATACGGGCGGTCGCCCGCGTCGATCGCGGTGTCGATGGTCTGAAAGTTCTGCAGCTGGGCGCGTATCCGCCAGGCGTCGTCGTAATAGAGGACCTCGGCGCGGCGCTCGAGGAAGGTGACGCTGGTCTGATCCGCGCCGACCGCGAAGTCGCTGAAATAGTTGCTGTCGCTCACGCTCGCGATATCGGTATCGAAGCGCAGACCGGCTCCCAGGTTGGTGACGTCGGTGATGTGCACATATGCCCGGTCGCTGTGCTCGACGGCATCGTTCGGCAGGAAATTCTCCTCGATCTGGCCGTGCGAGTCCGCGGTCAGGAAGCGGAACTCGCCGCCGAGCTGCACGCCGCGGCGGGACATCAGGCCCGGCGTGAGTGTCGCGTCGTAGTTCGGCGCGAGATCGAAGTAGTACGGAACCTCGAACTGATAGCCGTTGTTGCCCGAATGGCCGAAGCTCGGGAACAGCAAGCCGCTCTGGCGCTCGTCGCCAAGCGGGAATGCGATATACGGGGTGTAGAAGATCGGCACGTCCTTGAAGCGCATGACCACCTGGTGCGCGACGCCCTGCTGGAGCTCGGTGTCGAGCTTGATCGAGGAGGCCTGAATCATCCAATCTTGATTGCCCACCGGGCAGGTGGTGTAGCGCACGCGCTCCATTTCCACCTTGCCGTCGGGCTGCACCGCCATCTCCTTGGCGAAGCCGCGGCCGTTGCGCTCGAAGATCTCGAAGTTGGCATGCTCGAAATCGGCGCCGCCCAACGCATCGTAGATGCCCGAGTCGCTCTTGACGCCGAGCCGCGGGTCCTCGAAGTCGACCGAGCCTTTCACCGTGACCTTGCCGGTCTTCGAGTCGTAAGTGACCTGGTCGGCGGAGATCCTGCGCTCGTCCTGACGGACCAGCACGTGTCCGGTCAGCACGGCAAAGCCGTCGGCAAGGGTGAGCGAGCCCCCGTCGCTCTCGGTGCGGATGAGGTGATCGCCGCTCGGGATGATGGCTGCGGGAGGCGGCTTGCGCTTGGGCGGCGCGGGGCACATATCGCCCGCGCGGACCACAGAGGCCGCCAAAAAGCATGAAACGACTGCCAATGCGGCTCGAAGGTGAGAAGCCATGGGCTAAATCGGAGGTCCCTCAGTCGGTATACTTTGACCGCCGCATTTGCGGTGTCCGAATGGTCCAGCATGGGTGTAATGGATGCAAGCGATTCCCGCCTGGCGCTTTTGACTCGCTGGGTCGCGGATGACCTGGGATTCGCGGACAGCCCGATCGAGCCGGCCTCGGCCGATGCGAGCTTTCGCCGCTACTTCCGGCTGACGCGCGGCTCGGACAGCTACATCGTAATGGACGCACCCCCCGACAAGGAAGCGCTCGAGCCGTTCGTGAGTGTCGCGCGCGCGCTCATCGGCATCGGATTGAACGTGCCGGTGATTTTGGCGCGGAACCAGCGCGAGGGGTTCTTGCTCCTGTCGGATCTCGGCACCTGCCAGTATCTCGATGAGCTCAATGCGGGGCGCGACGTCGATCGGCTGTATGCGGACGCGCTCGAGGCGCTGGTGCGCTTGCAGACGCGCGGCGGGGAGGCGGCGCGCGCCCTGCCGCCCTACGACCGCGCCGCGCTCCGCCGCGAGATGGATCTCATGCCGGAGTGGTTCCTCGCCCGCCATCTCGGAGAGCGCGCCGGGCCCGCGGAGCGCGGCATGCTCGATCGCTTGTTCGCGCTCCTCGAGCAGTCCGCGCTGGTGCAGCCCGCGACCTTCGTGCACCGGGACTACCACTCGCGCAATCTCCTGGTTACGCCTTCGGGCAATCCCGGGATCCTCGATTTCCAGGATGCGGTGCGCGGGGCGGTAACTTACGATGCGGTCTCGCTCCTCAAGGATTGCTACATCGCCTGGCCGCCCGAGCGGGTGAGCCGCTGGCTGCTCGGATACCGCGAGCGGCTGCTCGCGGCGGGCTTCCCGCTCGCCGCCGACGAGGGCGAGTTCGTGCGCTGGTTCGACCTCATGGGCCTGCAACGGCACATCAAGGTTCTCGGCATATTCGCCCGGCTCTACTACCGCGACGGCAAGTCGGGATATCTCAAGGATCTGCCGCGCGTGCTCGCGTATGCGCGCGACGCCGCGGCGCGCTACCCCGAGACCAGCGAGTTTGCCCGCTACATCGACACGCGCATCGATCCCGCATTTCAAACCGCGCAAGCGCGCACCGCCGCGGCATGAGCGAGCCGCTCGAACGCCCGCGCAAGGCGATGATCCTCGCTGCCGGGCGCGGCGAGCGGCTGCGTCCATTGACCGACCGCACGCCCAAGCCGCTGCTCGAAATACGCGGCAAGCCGCTCATCCAGTACCACATCGAGCGCCTCGCGCACGCGGGGATAGTGGAGATCGTCATCAATCTGGCGTGGCTCGGATCGATGATCCGGGATTACCTCGGCGATGGCGCGCGCTTCGGCGTGCGGATCGATTACAGCGAGGAAGCGCCGCACGCGTTGGAAACGGCCGGCGGGATTTTCCGCGCGTTGCCGTGGCTCGGGCCCGACGCTTTCTTGGTGCTGAACGGCGATGTGTTCACCGACTACCCGCTCGCACACGCGGCCTTGGCGCCGAGCCGCGAGGCGCATCTGGTTCTGGTGCCGAATCCGCCTCAGCACCGGCAAGGAGATTTCGGGCTCGAGCACGGACTGGCAGTGCCGAGCGCGCCGCTGCAGTACACCTTCGCCGGCATCGCCGTGTATCGCCCGGAGTTCTTCGCCCACTGCGTCGACGGCGTGTTTCCCTTGAAACCGCTGCTGCTGCGCTCCATGGCCGCGCGACGCTGCTCCGCCGAGCTTTACACGGGGCTTTGGGAGGATGTCGGCACGCTGGATCGGCTGAAGGCTCTGAACGCCCCCGTACGGTAGAATGGGCCATGGCGGAATTCAAAGGCATCCCCATCCTGGAGCACCCGCGCACCGCAAGCAGCGGAGAAAAATACGTTACGCCTCAGGGCTTTACGGCGATCAAGGACGGCATCAAGTCGACTGCGGCGGCGGCGGTCCCCGGCGCCCGCAAGCCGCCTTGGCTGCGCGCGCCGATGCCGAGCGGCGTCGCGTTCACGGCCGTGAAGGAGATCGTCCGCGAGCACCGCTTGAGCACCGTCTGCGAGGAAGCCAAGTGCCCGAACATCGGGGAGTGCTGGAACGCCGGCACCGCCACCATCATGCTCATGGGCGCCGTGTGCACGCGCGCCTGTCGGTTCTGCGCGGTGGACACCGGCAATCCGCGCGGCTGGCTCGATCCCGAGGAGCCCGAGAACGTCGCGCGCTCGGTGGAATTGATGCGCCTCAAATACGTGGTGCTCACCTCAGTCGACCGCGACGACCTCGAGGACGGCGGCGCCGCCCATTACGCCGCGGCGATCCGTGCGATCAAGCGCCGAACCCCCGGCACCGCCGTCGAGGCGCTGACGCCGGACTTCGCGGGCGTGATCCGCGACGTGCATACCGTTCTCGATTCGGGCCTGGACGTGTTCGCGCAGAACGTCGAGACGGTCGAGCGGCTCACGCACCCGGTACGCGATCCGCGCGCCGGCTTCTGGCAGACCATCGGCGTGCTCGATGCCGCGAAGACCTATCGGCCCGCCGTGTTGACCAAGACGAGCCTCATGCTCGGCCTCGGCGAGACGGACGATGAGATTCGCGCGACCCTGCGCGAGCTGCGCCGCGCGGCGGTCGATATCCTCACGCTCGGACAATATCTGCGGCCGACGCCCAATCATTTTGCGGTCGAGCGCTTCGTGACGCCGGGCGAGTTCACGCGTTACCGCGATTGGGCGCTCGAGCTGGGATTTCTCGAGTGTGTGTCCGGACCCTTGGTGCGCTCGAGCTACCGCGCCGAGCGCGCGCTCGCGCGCAACAACGCGGGGCTGCCGGTGTGAGCGAGGCGCCCTCGCAGCGCGGCGCCGCGGCGCCCGGCGCTTCGATGAGCGAGGCGCCGCTGATTCGACACCTCGGGCTCGTGCCCTACGAGGAGACCTGGCGCGCGATGCAGCGCTTCACGGACGAGCGCGGTGCGTCGACGCGCGATGAGATCTGGTTTCTCGAGCACCCGCCGGTATTCACGTTGGGGCTCAACGCGAGCCGCGCGCACCTGCTCGCGCCGGGCGATATCCCGGTGGTGCAGATCGATCGCGGGGGACAGGTGACCTACCACGGTCCCGGCCAGCTCGTGATCTATCCGCTCATCGACCTGCGCCGGCATCCCATGGGTGTGCGGCAACTCGTGGTCGCGCTCGAAAATGCGGTCGTCTCGTATGCCGCCGAGCTGGGAGTGACGGCGCGTGGATCACGCGAGGCGCCGGGCGTGTACGTCGGCGACGCCAAGCTTGCGAGCGTTGGCCTGAGGATCCGCCGTGGGTCGAGCTACCACGGCATGGCGCTCAATGTATCGCTGGATCTCGAGCCCTTCCGGCGGATCAACGTGTGCGGGTATCCGGGTCTTCAGGTGACGCGGCTCTGCGATCTCGCCGCCGTACCGGACGCGGCAGCGGCGGGTGCCGGCGTCGCGCCGCATCTGCTCAGGCAGCTGGGGTTCGAGCGCGCCGGCGAGCGCCCTCACAGCGCCATCAACACCGCCTTGCAAGCGGTG
>JBEKVP010000056.1:0-9414 GCA_049513935.1 Steroidobacteraceae bacterium | reverse complement strand
GGATACGCGATTACCGCGAGCCGGCGCCCGTGCCGGCTGCCTTGGCGCCGGCGTCCGGCGCGGCGCAAAATTCGCTCGCGAACACGGTGCCGAAACCAGCGCCCGGCGGCTCGGAGCAGGGATCGGGCGCGAGCCCCGCCCCCGCCACTCCGCCGCCCCAGAGCTTGGGCGGCGCAGCCGCGGCTTCCGACCAATCCTCCGCCGTGCTGCACGTCGTCACCGATGTCCTCGATCTCGACATCAATCTCAAGGGCGGCGAGATCGACCGTGCCGATCTTCGGCAGTATCCGCTTCACAAGGACACGCCGAACGTTCCGGTGCGTCTCGAGAACCGCGATCCCAACACGCTGTACTTGCTGCAGACCGGGCTCATCGGCACCGCGGGCGAAAGTGCTCCCACACACCTTGCCACCTGGACCTCCGCGCAGAGCTCCTATGTCCTCGCCGACGGGGAGAAGGAGCTCCGGGTGCCCCTCACCTGGACGGACGGGCAGGGTTTGACGGTGACCAAGACCTTCGTCTTCACCCGCGGCCGGTATGCGATCGATCTCGGCTACGAAGTCAAGAACGAAGGGACGGCCGCGAAGAGCCTCGCCTCCTACGGCCAGATCTTGCGGCAGTGGGAGCACGCGTCGCGATCGTATTTCAACGTCGAGACCTATTCGTTCAAAGGGCCCGCGGTGTTCGACTCGAAATACCGCGACCTCAATGTCGAGAATGAGGCCGACAGCAAATTCTCCGAGACGGCGGTGACCAACGGCTGGCTCGCCGCGCTTCAGCATCACTTCGTGTCGGCCGTCGTGCCGCCGGCGGGTCAGGCGTACGACTACCAGCTGCAGGTTCAGGATCACCAGTATCTCTTGAGGGCCACCGGTCCGTTCAAACAGATCGCTCCCGGAGCGAGCGGTGAGTTTCACGAGACGCTGTACGTGGGACCCAAATTGCAGGCGCAGCTCGCCGCTGCGGCTCCTAATCTCGATCGCACCGTCGACTACGGCAGGTTGTGGCTGATCGCGCAGCCGCTCTTCAAGGCGCTCAGCTGGATCCACGGCGTGGTCGGCAACTGGGGCTGGGCCATCATCATCGTCACGGCGCTCATCAAGCTGTTCTTCTACCCCTTGAGCCAGGCGAGCGGCCGCTCGATGGCCAAGATGCGTTCGGTCGCGCCGCGCATGAAGCAGATTCAGGAGTCCTTCAAGGACGACCGGGAAAAGCTCGGCCGCGCGATGATGGAGCTGTACAAGAAAGAGAAGATCAACCCGCTCGCCGGCTGCCTGCCGATGGTCGTGCAGATTCCAGTATTCATCTCGTTCTACTGGGTGCTGCTCGAAAGCGTCGAGATGCGCCAGGCGCCGTTCCTGCTCTGGATCAACGATCTCTCGTCGCGCGATCCGTATTTCGTGCTGCCATTGCTCATGGGCGGCGCCATGTTCGGCCAGTTCAAGCTCAATCCGGCACCGCCCGATCCCATGCAGGCCAAGATCATGCAGTTCATGCCCCTGGTCATGACGGCCATGATGGCGTGGTTCCCGTCTGGCCTCGTGCTCTATTGGCTCACCAACACGGTGCTGTCGATCGCGCAGCAGTGGCGCATCAATCAGGTCGTTCAGGCCGAAGCACCGAAGCGCTCCTGACGGGCGCGCGCCGTTCCGCTCGGCGGTCCCTAGTACACTTGGGCCGGTGAGCGCAAACGACACCATCGCCGCGATCGCCACGCCCCCGGGTCGGGGCGCGGTCGGCATCGTGCGGCTGTCCGGCGCCGACGTCCCGCGGATCGCGCGCGCTATCCTCGAGGTTCTGCCGCCGGCGCGGCGCGCCTGCCACGCAAGCTTTCTCGATGCCCGCGGCGAGACGATCGATGAGGGCATCGCGCTCTATTTTCCAACGCCGGCCTCGTTCACGGGCGAGCACGTCCTCGAGCTCCAGGGCCACGGCGGCGTGCTGGTGATGGACCTCGTTCTCAAGCGCGCGCTCGAGCTCGGCTGCCGCATGGCGCGCCCCGGCGAATTCAGCGAGCGCGCCTACTTGAACGGAAAGATGGACATCGCGCAGGCGGAAGCGGTCGCCGATCTCATCGATGCCGGGACGGAGGCTGCCGCGCGCGCGGCCGTGCGCTCGATGCAGGGTGAGTTTTCGGCGCGCGTCGCCGAGCTCGGCGAGCTGCTCACGGATCTGCGCACGCACGTCGAGGCCGCGATCGATTTTCCGGACGAGGACATCGATTTCCTCGCGGCCCCGGCGATCGTGAAGCGGCTCGAGCGAGTGACCGCTGCGTTCGATTCCATCGAGGCCGCGGCCGCACAAGGCGCGCTGCTGCGCGAGGGACTCACCGTCGTGATCGCCGGCAAGCCGAACGCCGGGAAATCGAGCCTGCTCAACCGCCTGGCGGGGGACGATGTTGCCATCGTCACGCCCGCGCCCGGCACCACGCGCGATGTGCTGAGACTTAAGGTAAGCCTCGATGGCCTGCCTCTCAACCTGGTCGACACCGCGGGTCTGCGCCGCGCAGAGGACGAGGCCGAAGAAGAGGGTATCCGCCGCGCGCGCGCCGAAATGCAGCGTGCCGATCGGATTCTTTATGTCGTCGACGCGAGCGCGGCCGACCCCGTGGCCGCGGGCGAGGCGAACGGCGATTTCGCCGCCGCCGCGGGCCTGCCGAGCGCAGTACCGCTGACTCTCGTCATCAACAAGATCGACCTCACCGCCGCTCGCGCGCAAGCGTCGGAAGGGACGCCGCCGCGGATTCTCCTGAGTGCCCGTACCGGCGAAGGGCTCGATCTCCTGCGCGCGCACCTCAAATCGAGCGCGGGCTACGACGCCGCCGCCGGTGCGCTGGCGGCGCGGCGGCGGCATCTCGACGCGCTCGAGCGCGCCCGCCGGCTCGTCGAGGGCGCGGCATCCGCGCTCGCGCGGCGGCAGCCATTCGAGCTCTTCGCCGAGGATTTACGGCTCGCCCAGCGCGCGCTCGGCGAGATCACGGGCGAAGTGACGAGCGAGGACCTGCTCGGCGCGATCTTCGGGAGCTTTTGCATCGGCAAGTGAGGATTTGGGCGTGTGTTCAGGCGGTGCGCCGAAGCGGGCAGGCTCGCCGGCGTGAGCCTATCGAAAAAAAGCATGGCGCCCGCGGGGGCGCCGCGTCTTAAAACGCTCTGCTAGCCGTGATCCAGGTCGGCGCCGCTATCCGGCTCGATCGAGCGCGCCAGCCGGGCCGATACGCTGAGCGCCGTGAGCACGGCCACCGTGGCGATCAAGGTCTTGACAGGGTGGTGCCAGAAGAGCCACACCATGGTGAGCGCGGAGAGCGCCAGAACGCCCAAAACAGCGACGATATTCGCACGTGCGTGAGACGAGTGCGTCATGCCAGCCTACCCCCCAAGGGATCCGTTTCTTCTCCCGTTTAACTTTATACATCTTCCGCAGCGTAACGACCATACGCCAAAACCTTAATTTACCTCTCAATTCTCTGGCAATCGAACCTCAACCCAGCATGCTCTCGCGACGCCAATGCCGCGCCGTCAATACGAAGAGCAGCGCGGCGAGCAACAGCGCGGAGCTCGCGGAGACCACGACATCGAGCGGCGCGATCGGCTCATCCTTGAGAATGCTGGTCATCAACAGATGCTGGCTCAAAGAGGGAACGAGCATCAGCGAGCTCTTGGTCTTCAGCGAGTAGATGCTCGCAAACGCGATCGGCAGGGTCGGCACCAGCAGCACGCTCGTCAGATAGGTCTGCGCTTCGCGGTAGCTGCGCGTGAAGGAGGCCACCAGCATCATCAGCGCCGCGCCCAACGGCACGAAGGGCACGCAGATCGCGAAGAACTCGAACGCCGTCCGGGCTCCGAGGTTGGTGCTCATGCCGAGCCGCTCGAGGGGCACGAACTTGAGCACGCACACGAAGGCGGCGAGATTGACGGCGAGCGACAGACACATATAGGCCGAAGTTGCGAGCATCTTGCCGCCGACCAACGCGCTGCGCGCGACCGGGAGGCTCAGCAATGCTTCGAGCGAGCCGCGCTCGCGCTCACCCGCGGTCGAGTCGATCGCCAGGTACAAGCCGCCCATCAATACGGCGAACAGCACGAAGTACGTCATGAAACCGAGCACCACCACGGCGCGTCCGGCGGGGGTCGTCGCATCGATGTCCTGAATCGCCACCGGCACGCCGAGCAGGGGATCCACTCCGCGCGCCTCGAGCCTCTGCTGCGCGATGGCGCTGCCGTAGGCCGCGATGAGGGTGCGCAACCGATCGGCGCTCTTGCGGGTCTGCGAGTCCGAGCTGTCCGCGACGAGAAGCAACGGCGCGGGGCGCGCGGCCGAGAACCGCTCCGCGTAGTCCTCGGCGACGATCAGCACCACCGTGGCGGCCCCGCGCCGCACGGCTTCCCGGGCGGCGGCTTCGGATTCCTGGACGGACACCAATTGCACGCCGTGCGATTCGAGGTAGCTCGTGAGGTTGGGCGCATGCTCGGCGCCCGCGATCTGGATCTTGAGCGGCTCGTCGGCCTCCATCACGCTCTGGTTCAGCATCCGCGAGACCATCGCGCCGAACAGCAGCGGACCGAACAGCGGGCCGAACAGGAGCGCCGATATCAGCGTGCGCCGATCGCGCAGGTTCTCCAGAAACTCCTTGCGGAACACCCGCACGAGCGCGCGCATCAGTTGAGCCCCTCGGACTCTCCGAGCACCTTGAGAAACGCCTCTTCGAGCGATGCGGCGCCGCTCGCCTCACGAATCGCCTCGGGGGATCCTTGCGCGAGCACGCTCCCGTGCCCGATGATCACGACTCGATCGCAGAGCGCGGCGACCTCCTGCATGACGTGCGATGAGAATAAAATGCAGCGGCCCTGAGCCTTGAGATCGCGCAGAATGTCGCGCAAGTTGCGAATCGCCATGACGTCGAGGCCGTTGGTCGGCTCGTCGAGCACGAGGTTCGCCGGCTCGTGGATCAGCGCGCGGGCTAGTGCCACCTTGATGCGCTGACCTTGGGAGAAGCCCTTCGCGCGCCGCTCGAGGAAGCTCTGCATACCGAGCGCACGGGCGAGCTCGGCGGTGCGCGCCTTGAGCCGCCCGCCTTCGATTCCGTGCAACGCCCCGAAGTACTCGATGTTCTCACGCCCGGTGAGGTTGCCGTACAGGCCGGCCGCGTGCGGCAGCACGCCGAGATGGGCGCGGGCGCTCGAGGTCTCGCCGCGGATGTCGAGATCGTCGATGCGTGCGCTGCCGTGGTCAGGCGTGAGCACGCCGTACAGCATCCGCAAGGTCGTCGATTTGCCGGCGCCGTTCGGTCCCAAGAGGCCCGTGATCTCGCCGTTCGCGGCGCGGAACGAGACCTCGCGGACGGCCTGGATCGTGCCGAATCGCTTGGACAGCGCCGCCGCCTCGATCATGGCGCGGGTCCGCTCAAGCGTACGAAGAACGGCACCGGCCGATGCCGCTCGAGGCACGACGCATCGAGCCGCTGCGGATCCGGAGCCTCCAGGAAATCCGCCATCAATTTGGGCACGCAACCGGTCGCCGCCTGACCATGGCCCTCGCCGGCGAGAATCAGATGGCGATGCCGCTCGAGCCCGCGAGCGAGCCGCTCGGCATCCGCCGGCGGCGTCACCGGATCGGCCTCGCCCGACAATAGCAGGCTGGGTATTTCGCTCACGAGCGGGCTGTGCAAATCGGCGTCGACCGGCCCCTTGGGCCAGAGCTTGCAGATCTCCTCGAGCGCCTCCAATTGATCGGTACCGAGGTAAGTCGCGGCCATCTGCCGGCGCTCGGTGGGGCTCACGGCGAACCGCGGCACGTCCTCGCTGCAGATGACGCTGTTCTGCATACCGTTCGCGAGCTGGTCGCGGATCGCGCGCGCCATCATGACGACCTGCGCGGCGAGCGGCGCGACGCGGCCGATGCGGGCCTCGTGGACCAGGGTCGGCAGAAGCGAGGCCTCCGACGCGCTGTAGGAGAGGAAGCGCAGCGCGGCGGCGAGCATGCTGCGGTTGAACTCGACCTCGAGCGGCTCGCCGGTAGTCGGATCCGCCAGCGTGAGCGCCGATCTTTCCGGACCGTATTTGGCGCGCAGCTCATCGAGATCGCCGGGCAACCCGGGGTAGGCTGCGGCGCAATCCGAGGCCGCCAGGCAGCGCGCCACGATGAGCTTCAGGGCGCGCTCCGCGTCCGCGGGCGTATCGGGCCCGATCGCCTGCTCCGGATAGGTGACGCCGTCCAGGATCACGGCGTGAGTCGATTGCGGGAACCGCCGCATGTACAGCTCCGCCATGCGCGTGCCGTACGACGAGCCGTACAGGTCGATCGCGCGGTATCCGAGCGCCTCGCGCACCCGCTCGAGATCGAGCACCGCCAGGCTCGAGGTGAAGAAGCGCACCCTTTCGCCGTACTTCGAGAGGCAAGCGAGGGTGGCCTGCCGGATGACCGCCAGCTCCTCGCCGGTTTGCTGCCAGTCGTCCGGGTAGCTGCAAAAGAGCGGCGCGGATTTACCCGTGCCGCGCTGGTCAACGAGCACGATATCGTGATTGCGGTTGATGCGCGCGAACGCGCCTGCGAGACTCACATACAGATCCGTTGCGGACTGGCCGGGTCCTCCGGCGAGCAGGAACAAGGGTGCGGCGGAGGCGCGGCGATTGAGCGCCGGCACGACGGCGACGTTCAGATCGATCGTGGGCCCCCCGGCTTGTGCGGGGTCCTCCGGAACTCGTAAACGGCCGCAGCGCGCGGGCACCGAGGTGAGCTTGAGCGGATGCTCGAGCCGGCAATCATGCAAGCCGAGCGCCGCCGCCGGGAGCCGGACGGGCGCCCCGATGGCGAAGACCGCAAAAACCGCGCACGCAAGCCGCCCCACGCCATTCTCCCGCAAGCTGCCGAAAGTCTAGTGTAGCGAGTCGCTATCCGCGGCCCCCCGCGAGTTGGTAGATTTGCGGCCTGGTTCGTCTTTGGAGTCCAAAGGTGCCATTGATTCGCGAAGAGGATGTCGTGGCGAGCGTCGCCGACGCCTTGCAATACATTTCCTACTACCACACGCCCGACTTCATCCGTGCGATGGGGCAGGCCTACGCGGCGGAGCGAAGTCCCGCGGCGCGCGATGCCATCGCGCAGATCCTCACCAATTCGCGGCTCTGCGCCGAGGGCCATCGGCCGATTTGCCAGGACACCGGGATCGTCGTCGTGTTCGTGAAGGTGGGTATGGGGGTGCGCTGGGATTCATCGCGCGATCTCGACGCATTGATCAACGAGGGCGTGCGCCGCGCGTATTTGCATCCCGACAACAAATTGCGTGCCTCCATCGTGGCCGACCCCGCCGGTAAGCGCATCGGCACGCGCGACAACACGCCGGCGGTCATCCACACGGAACTTGTGCCGGGAGAGACCGTCGAGATCACCGTGGCCGCCAAGGGCGGGGGATCGGAGAACAAATCCATGTTCGCCATGCTGAACCCCTCCGACTCGGTCGCCGACTGGGTGGTGAGCGTGGTTCCCGAGATGGGCGCGGGCTGGTGCCCGCCGGGCATGCTCGGAGTCGGCATCGGCGGGAGCGCCGAGAAGGCGATGCTGCTCGCCAAAAAATCGCTCATGGATCCGATCGACATCGCCGAGCTCGCCGCGCGCGGGCCCGCGACCCACCTCGAGGAATTACGGCTCGAGATCTTCCGGCGCGTCAACGAGCTCGGCATCGGAGCGCAGGGACTCGGCGGTCTCACCACGGTGCTCGACGTGAAAGTGCTCGACTATCCGACACATGCCGCTTCCCTGCCCGTGGCGGTGATTCCCAACTGCGCCGCGACCCGCCACATTCACTTCACGCTCGATGGGAGCGGACCTGCGCTGCTCGAGCCGCCGGATCTGTCGCTGTGGCCGAGAGTGACATGGACGGCGGATGCGAGCGCGCGCCGCGTGGCGCTCGATACCCTGACCCGCGAGGAGATGGCGACTTGGAGAGCCGGTGAGCGGCTGCTCCTGACGGGCAAGCTCCTCACCGGGCGCGACGCGGCGCATAAGCGCATCTGCGCGTTGCTCGAGGCGGGTAAGCCGCTGCCGGACGGGCTCGATTTCAGGAATCGGGTGATCTACTACGTCGGTCCGGTGGATCCGGTCGGCGCCGAGGTCGTGGGACCCGCCGGACCCACCACGGCGAATCGCATGGACCGCTTCAGCGACACGATGCTGGGCCAGGCCGGACTATTGGCGATGGTCGGCAAGGCGGAGCGCGGGCCGGAGACGATCGAGTCGATCCGCAAGCACGGCTCCGCCTACTTGATCGCCGTGGGTGGTGCGGCCTTCCTGGTCTCTCAGGCCATCCGCTCGAGCCGCGTGGTCGGCTTCGCGGAGCTCGGCATGGAAGCGGTGTACGAGTTCGAGGTGCGCGACATGCCCGTCACGGTCGCAGTCAGCTCGCAGGGTGAGTCGGTCCACGACACGGGACCCGCGGCCTGGCGCGGCAAGTTTGCCGGCATTCCCGTGGCGGTCGAGTAGCGGGCGCCGGGGAGCGCAGCGGGATCGATGCTCAGTAGGACGATGCGAGCCGGCAGCAACGCGGCGGCTGCACCGGGCTCAGTATTTGACGCTGCAGCCGTAGGGCCGGGTCACCGGATGGGCGACCGGCTTGCCGTCGACCACCGCCAGCATCGCCTCTTTGAGATAGGGCTCGGCAGTCTTTATGTCGTCGATGTCCGCGGTGGCGATGCTGTCGATGCCCCCCATGTACTTGAGGTCTCCGGCCGGTCCGATCACGAACATATGCGGGGTGGTCTTCGCATGGTAGAGCCGGCCCAGGTTTCCGGACGGATCGAGCAGCACCGCGCTCGGAGCAGCATGGCGCGACTGGGTGAGCGCATCGGCGCCCGGGCCGTCGACGTAGCCCTGCTTGCCGGGGGCTGACGAGATCACCGAGAGCCACACGACGCCGTGCTCGCGGGCGAGCTGCTGCAGGCCCTGCATGTTGCCGCTGCTGTAGTGCTTGCGGGTGTACGGGCAATCCGCGTTGGTCCATTCCAGGACCACCGTCTTGCCGCGAAAGTCTTCGAGACGGCGGCTCTTGCCCTGACTGTCGGTGGCGTTGAACCCGGGGGCCGGCTGACCCACCTGAGGCTCATCCCCGGTCGCCCCGAGGGTGCCCGAGGCGCCCGCCAATCCGGCCAGTGCGGCGAGCATCGCTGCAGCGGCGCGCTTCACGAGCCTGTGGCTGGATTCATGCGGCATAGCCCGTTAGGTTATGGAGGCCGCATTTGGTTCCCCGGTCCGCCGCGCCCGCACTGGCCGGCGCTCTCGAGGCGGGGCTCGCGCCCGCGGCCGCTCGCAGTCGGGCTTCCTGGCGGTTTGGCGGCGCTCGGTTTACAGTACGCGCCCCTCGTGGAAAAGTCTTGGGATTCATGGCGATGCGATTCGGGACCGAGTTCGACGTGATCGTGATCGGCG
>JBEKVP010000055.1:0-9421 GCA_049513935.1 Steroidobacteraceae bacterium | reverse complement strand
TCACGACCTTAAGATATTGGGAGAGACCATGGAAGAAGTGGCAAAAGCCTTAAGCGATATCCCAGCGATCAATCGTTTCTTGAGCTACTGCCGAATCCGGACAGTCCCTTCCAAGACGGTCATCATCCATGCGGGCGATCTGCCCGACATTCTCTACTACATCATCTCGGGCTCGGTCGAAGTCATGATCGAGGACGAAGACGGCAACGAGATGGTGCTCGCATACCTCAACAAAGGTCAGTTCTTCGGAGAAATGGGCCTGTTCTACGAGCAGCCGACGCGCAGCGCCTGGGTGCGCACGCGCCAGCAATCCGAGCTCGCCGAAATGACGTATCCGAGGTTCCGGCAGATTGCCGCCGAGAGCCCGGGGCTCATCTTTGAATTGGCGACCCAGCTGGCGACGCGCCTCGACCGCACCAATCGCAAGCTCGGCGATCTGGCTTTCGTCGACGTCACCGGGCGCGTCGCGCACGCGATCATGGATCTGTGCGGCGAGCCGGACGCGATGACGCACCCCGAAGGCATGCAGATCAAGGTCAGCCGGCAGGAACTGTCGCGCCTCGTGGGCTGCTCGCGCGAAATGGCGGGACGCGTGCTCAAGGTGCTCGAGGAGCAAGGACTGCTGCGCGCCACCGGTAAGACAATCGTCGTATTCAATGCGCGTCCCAAAGTGAAGACGCGCCCGCTCATCGTCCCGGTGAAAGCCGGCGCCGGAACCGTCGCCGGAAAGAGTGCGCGCCCCGAGACGCACGACGATGACGACGATGACGACGATGACGACGACGAGTAGCCGCTAGCGCCCGCTCTCGCTAGGCGTTCTCTTCCTGGCGCCTTCTCTTCCGCCCCATTTCGATCTGGGTGCGCATCGCCTTGATGGTCGCGGCGTAGTCGGACGAGCCGAATATCGCCGAGCCCGAGACGAACGTGTCGGCGCCCGCCTCGGCGATCTGCGCCGCATTCTCCACCTTCACGCCGCCGTCGATCTCGAGCCGGACGTCGCGTCCGACGGCATCGATCCGCGCGCGCGCCTGCGCGAGTTTGCCGAGCGCTTGCGGAATGAATTTCTGCCCGCCGAATCCCGGATTGACCGACATCAGCAACACCATGTCGATCTTCTCGATCACGTAGTCGAGCCAGTCGAGCGAGGTCGCGGGGTTGAACACGAGGCCCGGGGAGCAGCCCGAGTCCCGGATATGCTGGATGGTACGATCGACGTGCGGCGTCGCCTCCGGATGAAAACTGATGCGCGAGGCTCCCGCATTCGCGAAATCCGTCACCAGCGCATCCACCGGCGAGACCATCAAATGCACATCGATGGTCGCCTGGATGCCCGCCTTGCGCAAAGCCTCGCAAACCATGGGTCCGATCGTGAGGTTCGGCACGTAATGATTGTCCATGACGTCGAAGTGAATCCAATCCGCCCCGGCGGCGAGCACGGCGTTCACCTCCTCTCCCAGGCGAGCGAAATCGGCGGACAGGATCGACGGCGAGATGATGATATCCATAGCGACACTCTATCAACGCATGCCTCGCGCTGCACGTATGGCCTCGTAAGCCTCCTGCACACGCTGGGTCTTTTCCTTGGCCCACTGCGCCATCGATTCCGGCAGACCGTTGGCGACGAGCTTGTCGGGATGATGGCGGCTCATCTGCCGGCGATACGCCTTGGTCACTTCTTGATCGCTCGCGCCCGCACCGATCTCGAGCTCCGCATAGCACTCGGAGAGCGACCGCTCGGCGGATTGGCGGCCGCCCGCGTTGCCGCCCGTATTGCCGCGCGCACCGTAGCGCGCGCGTACGGCGGACTCCATGCGGGCGAACTCGAGGCCGGACATGCCGAGCCGCTCGGCCGCGCGCCGGAGCACCGCTCGCGCGGGAGGCGAGATGCCGTTCCCGTCGAGCGCGGCGCGCAGCTGCAGCTCGATGAACGTGCTCAACAGGTCGTAGCGCAGTCCACAGGCCTCGCGCAGCTGCTCGACCTGAAAGCTCGCGTCGTAGGCGGTGGACTTGCCCGTTCGAAAACAATCGATCGCGGCGGCGACTTCGTCCGGACCCAAACGCAGGTCCTGCATCAGGCGCCGCGCCGCATCAATCTCCGCCTCGGACACCCGCCCATCGGATTTCGCGACGTGGCCCATGAGCTCGAAGGTGGTGCGGAAGAACACTTCGGACACCGGCGCGCCCGAGGATGCCCCGGACGGCAGGAAACCGGCGCCGACGCTCTGGTCGAACATGAAACCGAGCAGCGCCCCGATCAGCGCTCCCATGACTTTGCCGGTCATCGCAAAACCGATCACAGCCCCGAAGATAGTGCCTTTCCAAGCCATTCGTTGACCTATCCGCCCCACCCCGCCACAATCGCCGACCTTCCCACTCACAATGGTATCAGCCGGACGCTCGCGCCCATGGAACCGTTTTCGCAGTCGCCGCCATTGTTCGAGACCCGCATTCGCAGTCTCAGGAAGATCCACCAGGGGAAAGTGCGCGATATCTACGATGTCGACGCGGACCATCTGCTCATCGTCACAACCGACCGGTTGTCGGCGTTCGACGTCGTGCTGCCCGATCCCATTCCGTTCAAGGGAGAGGTGCTGACCAGGATCTCGGTGTTCTGGTTCGACAAGACGCGCCACATGGTCGCCAACCATCTGACCGCGCTCCGGCTTGAGGATATCGTTCAGGATCGCGAAGAGCGCGCGCAGCTCGCCGGCCGCTCGATGATCGTGAAGAAGCTGAAGGCCCTGCCGATCGAGGCGGTGGTCCGCGGCTACCTGATAGGTTCCGGCTACAAGGACTACAAGCGGACCGGCGCCGTATGCGGCATCGCCTTGCCGGAAGGACTCAAGATGGCCGACGCGCTACCGCAACCGATCTTTACGCCGGCCTCGAAGGCGCCCGTGGGCCATCACGACGAGAACATCGATTTCGAGACCATCGTCGGTCTGCTCGGCCGCGATCAAGCCGCAACCGTTAGGCGCATCGCGCTCGAGATCTACACCTTCGCCGCAGCTCACGCGCGCGCGCGCGACATCATCATCGCGGACACCAAGTTCGAATTCGGAGTCGATAAGGCCGGCAATGTGCTCCTGATCGACGAGGTGCTGACGCCGGACTCGTCGCGCTTCTGGCCCGTTGCCTCATACCGGCCCGGCATCAGTCCGCCGAGCTTCGACAAGCAATTCGTGCGCGACTACCTGGAGTCGCTCCACTGGAATAAAAAGCCGCCGGCCCCTCACCTGCCGCCCGACGTTCTGGCGCGGACCAGCGATAACTATCGCGAGGCGCTCCGACTGCTGACGGCATGAGCGGACAAGCCCAGCTCCTCGGGCCCACCGTGCTGGAACGTCTCGAAGACGGATTGTTCCAGAAATCGCGCAACATGGGTCCGCCGTGGGGGCCGGCGCTCCGCGTGCTGCGCTACCCGGCGGCTATCGCGCGCGACTGGCTGGCGGGCGACATCAGCGTGCAGGCGATGAGTCTCGCGTACACGACCCTGTTGTCGCTGGTGCCGCTCATGGTGTTCAGCTTCGCCATCCTGAAGGGCATCGGCGCGCGTACCGACCTGCACTTCATTCTGCACGAGTTCTTCCGGCCCCTGGGGAGCGCCGCGGACCAGCTCACGGAGACGGTCACGACCTTCGTCGCGAACATGCGCGGCGACGTGCTCGGATCCATCGGCTTGATATTCCTTACCTACACCGTGCTCAGCACGATTCAAAAAGTGGAGACGAGCTTCAACTTCGTCTGGCGCGTCGATCGCGCGCGGAGCTTCGTGCGCCGCCTAACCGAGTACCTGAGCGTCATGATCATCGGACCCATCCTGCTCGCGGTCGCTCTCGGCTTGCTGGGCTCGGCCGCGCGCAGTACCGCGGCGCTGTGGCTCGACTCCATTCCGTATCTCGCGTGGTTGTTCCGGGCGCTCGGGCGCCTGCTGCCCTATGCCATCGTCACCGTCGTGTTCACGTTCATGTATGCATTCATCCCGAACACCCGCGTGGAGCTGCGAGCCGCTCTGATCGGCGGGGTGACGGGCGGCATCGTTTGGGCGCTGGTCGGCCAGGTTTTCACGGCGGTTCTGCTCTACTCCTCGCAGATGATGGCGGTCTATACCGGCTTTGCGATCGTGCTGACGACCCTCATCTGGGTTTACTTGAGCTGGCTCATCCTGCTCATCGGCGCCGAGCTGGCCTTCTACGTGCAGTTTCCCCAGTACCTGCCGCTCGGCCACCAATCCGCCGCGCTGCAGGGCAGCGACCGCGAGCAGCTCGGCCTGTCGATCATGTATCTCATCGCGCGCGACTACCTCCTTGGGCTTACCCTTTGGGACGCGCGCCGTCTCGCCGCCGAGCTCGAGGTGCCGACTGCGGCGCTCGCGTCGCTGCTCGACTCTCTCGAGAAAGCGGGTCTGCTCGTCTCGACGGACAAGGAGCAATTCCTGCCGGGGCGCGATGCGCGCGGCATCCTCATCTCGGCGATCATCGCGGCGGCCCGCACGCCGCCCACGAGCGGGCGTCCCGCGCCGGCGATACGCACGGTGACGCCGGCGGCGCAGCTGATGGCGCAAATCGACGGCGCCATGCGGCGTGAGCTCGGCGAACGCTCGCTCAAGGATCTGATCGACCAGGGCTAGGAGCCCGGCGGCGCCTCATTCGCCTGCGATGGTCATCTCCCTGAGCAGAATCGAGCCGGTCCGGATTCCGCCCCGCGCATCCACATCGTCGCCGGCCGCGACGACGCCCTTCAGCATGTCGCGCAAATTCCCGGCGATCGTGATCTCCGCCACGGGATACTGAATCGCGCCGCGCTCCACCCAGAACCCGGCGGCGCCGCGCGAATAATCGCCAGTCACCGCGTTAACGCCCTGACCCATGAGCTCGGTGACGAAGAGCCCGCTGCCGAGCCGCACGAGCATCGCGTCGAGGCCGCCGGTGCTATCGGGCGCGACCACGAGATTGTGCGCCCCGCCGGCGTTGCCTGTGGTCTTGAGCCCGAGCCTGCGTGCCGAGTAGCTCGAAAGGATGTAGCCGGCGAGTATCCCGTCGGCGACGAGCTCGCGATCGCGGGTCGCGACGCCTTCATCATCGAACGGTGCGCTGCCCATCGCCTTCGGGATGTGCGGGCGCTCCGCGATCGAAAACCCCGGCGGAAACACTTGCTGCCCCGCCGCGTTCAACAGGAACGAGGACTGCCGGTATTGACTGCTGCCGCGGATCGCCGCGCCGAAATGCCCGATGAGGCCGCGCGCCATCTCCGGCGCGAACAGCACCGGCGCGCGCCGGGTGGAGAGCTTGCGCGGACCCAAGCGAGCGATGGTGCGCCGCGCGCTTTCGCGTCCGATGGCCTCCGGATCTTGCAGGTCGTGCCAGTCGCGCGATGTCGAGTACCAATAGTCGCGCTGCATGTCCTCGCCGGTACCGGCGAGTACCACGCAGCTTACGGTATGCGAGGTGGTCGGATAGCCTCCGACAAACCCATGGGTATTGCCGTAGACGTGCAGCCCTTGGTGCGTGTTGACCGACGCGCCCTCTGAGTTATTGATGCGCGAATCGAATTTCAATGCCGCGGACTCGGCGCTCTTGGCGATCTCGATCGCGCGCTCGGCGCTCAAGTTCCACGGATGATCGAGCTCCAGATTCGGCTGCGAGCGCGCCATCAGCGCCGCATCCGCGAGGCCCGAATACGGGTCCTCCGCGGTGAACCGGGCGATGCTGCAGGCTTTTGCCACCGTCGCGCGCACGGCCTCCAGCGAGAAATCGGCAGTGCTGGCCGAGCCCTTGCGCTGCCCGAAGTAAACCGTAACTCCCATGCTCCGGTCGCGCTGGTGCTCGAGAGTCTCGACCTCGCCGAGGCGCACGCCGACCGACAAGCCGGCGTCCTGGCTCACGGCCGCCTCGGCCTGGGTAGCCCCGCGCGAACGCGCCTCATCGAGCGCACGCTCGATGATCGACTCGAGGTCCCCCTGGGTCAGGCGTAACGGGTTGGCAGGCGCGACCGCCGTTGTCATCGAGGACTCCTTCGAAGGCCGTTCCGACTGGCCATTCTACCCGGTAATTCTACCGGTCCTTAAGTGGTAGCATGGACGCATATGAAGGCCGAGGGCGGATCCGAGAATCCCGGCGAAACGGAGGAAGCGCGCCAGAGCAAGAGCTCGCGCAAGCGGGAAGCCGCCTCCTTGCAGGAATTGGGCGTGCAGCTCGCAAGTCTCCCCGATCCGGAGATCGCAGCCCTCGATCTGCCGGACAAGCTGTTTGCGGCGCTGCGCGATCTCAAGCGCCTGCCCTCGCACGGGGCGCAGCTGCGTCAACGGCAATACATCGGCAAATTGATGCGCGACATCGACCCCGAGCCGATCCTCGCCAAGCTTAAGGAGCGCAAGCTGCGCCACGACTCGGAGATCCGGCGTTTTCAGCTTGTCGAGCGGTGGCGCGACCGTCTGCTTTCGCAGCCTTCAGGCGCGCTCGAAGAGCTGCTCGAGGAGTATCCGGATGCGGACCAGGCGGCGCTCGCCAAGCTGCTCAAGAAGGCGGAGCGCGAGCGAGTCGATCGGCGCGCGCCGGCGGCCGCACGCGAACTTTTCGCGTTTCTGCGGCAGTTGATCGGCTAGGCTTGCTAGACTAACACGCCATGAAAGCCCGAATCGGAATCATCATGGGATCGTCGTCCGATTGGGAGACGATGCAGGTGGCTGCCAATACGCTCGATTCGCTTGGGCTGGCGCACGAGGTGCGCGTCATTTCGGCGCATCGAACCCCGGATTTGCTGTTCGAGTACGCCGCTTCTGCACGTGAGCGCGGGCTCAAGGCCATCATTGCCGGGGCCGGCGGCGCCGCGCACCTCCCCGGTATGACCGCGGCGAAGACTTCGGTCCCCGTACTCGGCGTACCGGTCCAGACCAAGGCGCTGGGCGGAATCGATTCGCTGCTTTCGATCGCGCAAATGCCCAGCGGAATTCCCGTCGCAACGTTCGCGATCGGCTCCGCCGGCGCGCGCAATGCCGCGCTGTTCGCCGCCGCCATCATCGCCAACGAGGTCGCGGAGGTGCGCCTTGCCCTCGATGCATTTCGAGCTGCGCAAACCGCCGCGGTGCTCAACAAACCCGATCCGCGCCAGTCTTGAGATTCTCGAACGTCGGCATCGTCGGGGCGGGTCAATTGGGGCGCATGATGGCGCTCGCCGGCTACCCGTTGGGTATCCGCTGCTCGTTCCTCGATACAAGCCCCGAGGCGCCGGCTGGCCAAGTGGCCCCCATTCTGGTGGGTCCGCTCGAAGACTTAGGGCTTCTCGAGAAGCTCGCATCGCAGAGCGACGTGCTGACCTTCGATTGGGAGAACATCGCGGGCCGCGCGCTCGCGCCCTTGGAGAGGTTGACGCAGGTCCGTCCCCCGCGGGCGGCCCTGGAGGCGTCCCAGGACCGGCTGCACGAGAAGGCCTTGTTTAAGCGCTTGAGGATCCCCGTCGCGGCGCATGCGGCGGTCGACACGCGGCATGACCTCGGGCGGGCAGCGCTCGAGCTGGGCGTCCCGGGCATTCTGAAGACGCGCCGCCTGGGCTACGACGGCAAGGGGCAGTTCGTCATCGAACGCCCCGAGCAGATCGAGGAAGCCTGGAGCGCCATGGGTGCGGAAGGGCTGATATACGAGAAGTTCCAGGTGTTCTCCCGCGAGGTATCCATCGTCGGCGCCCGCTCCGGGACGGGCGAAATTGTGAGCTATCCCCTCTCGGCCAACACCCACGCGGGCGGTATCCTGCGCTATGGGCTTGCGCCGTTCGCGAGCTCGAGGCTCGAGCGCAGCGCCAAGATCTACCTGAAGCGGATCCTCCGCGCGCTCGACTACGTCGGGGTCCTGGCGATCGAGTTCTTCGTGGTGAACGGCCGGCTGGTCGCCAACGAGATGGCGCCGCGCGTGCACAACTCGGGTCATTGGACCATCGAAGGCTGCGTCACCAGCCAATTCGAGAATCACCTGCGGGCCATCTGCAACCTGCCCCTCGGCAGCACGCGCGCCCTGGGGCATACCGCCATGATCAATTTTCTGGGCGAGATGCCCGACCGCGAGCGGCTCCTGAAGCTCGAGGGCCTGGCCTTTCACGATTATGGCAAAGCGCCGCGTCCGGGCCGCAAATTGGGTCATTGCACCATACTGCGCGCGCGGCCCGCCGAGCGGGACCGGGCCCTCGAGGATGCTCTAAAATTGGTCAAGTGGTCCTGACGCCGGGAATTTGAGCCAGGGACGAAATGTACCAAGACCTATTCAAACTGCACGAACTGCCGTTCCGGCTGAGTCCGGACCCACAGTTTCTCTATCTCAGCAAGCAGCACGCGCGCGCCAAGGCGTACATGGAGTCGACGATCTGGTTCACCGACGGATTCGTGGTGATCACCGGGGAGATCGGCGCCGGCAAGACCACGCTCATCGAGACGTTCCTGCACGAGCTCACCGCGGACGTCGTGGTGGCGCAGATCAACCAGACTCAACTCTCCCCCACCGCCTTTTTGCAGACGGTCCTAGTGCAGTTCGGGTTCTCGCCGTTCGAGATGAAAAAGCCGGAAGTCCTGGCAACGCTCAACCAGTTCCTGACCGAGCAGCACGTCCACGGCCGCAAGGTCCTCTTGATCATCGACGAGGCTCAGAATCTGAGCTACCGGGTGCTCGAGGAGATACGCATGCTGTCCGGCATCGAGACCACCAAGGAAAAGGTGCTGCGCATCATTCTGGCCGGACAGCCCGAGCTCAACGACAAGCTCAATTCCAAGGAGCTCGTGCAGCTCGCGCAACGCGTGCGCCTGCGGTTCCACCTTGCGGCGCTATCCGCCCCCGAGACCAGCTCCTACATTGATCATCGGCTCGAGGTGGCGGGCTCGCAAGGGCGGCGGATCTTCGCGGAGGACACCTACGCCGCCATCTTCAAATATACGGGCGGCGTGCCGCGCCTCATCAACACGCTGTGCGACACCTGCATGATGGCCGCATCCGAGCGCGAGAGCGACACGGTCGGGATGGAAGACCTCGAATCGGCCATCCGCGAGCTGCAGTGGGTCGAGTTCGCGTCCCGCACCAGTCGCATGCAGCAATTTTCCGCGATCGAGACGCCGCCCGCGCCGGAGACCGGAGAGGCCGTGGCCAGAATTCTGCTCGCAAGCGGCGGCAAGACCGTACTGGAGCGCGAGCTGCGGCCCGGCAGGCTGGTGATCGGCCGAACGCAGGACAACGATCTGCAGATCGACAGCAAGTTCATCAGCCGGCACCACTGCCAGATCGTGACGCAGGTCGATTCCTGCATCATCGAGGATCTCAACAGCACGAACGGCATCTACGTGAAGTCCAAACGGGTGAGGCGCCATAACCTGAACGACGGCGATGTCGTCGTGGTCGGCCAGCACGAGATCATGTACATCGACGAGCGCGCGCCGCGCGTGCGC
>JBEKVP010000054.1:0-9447 GCA_049513935.1 Steroidobacteraceae bacterium | reverse complement strand
GCTGCCAGGCCTGCACGAGCACGGGTGCTCGTACCGCGAGCCGGGCGGCCTCATCCGGCGCATGCGCGAGGACGAGGGCACCTGGCTCGGGCACGTGCTCGAGCACGTCGCGATCGAGTTGCAGAACATCGCCGGCGAGGACGTCTCTTTCGGCAAGACCCGAAGCACCGATGTGCCCGGCGTGTACACCGTGGTCTACGAGTACGCGCAGCGCGACGAGGGCATCGCGGCGGGTGAGCTCGGTATCGAGCTGCTCAGCGCGCTCCTGCCGGATGCGCTGCGGCCGGCCGGCATCGTGCCCGCGGATTGGAACTGGCAGGAGAGGCGCGATGAATACATCCGCTACGCTCAGCGCCGCGCCCTCGGCCCCTCGACTGCATCGTTGGTCAAGGCGGCCGACGAGCGCAACATTCCATGGCTGCGACTGAACGAGCAGAGCCTCATTCAGCTCGGGCACGGCAAGTACCAGCAGCGCATCCAGGCGACCGTCACCAGCCGCACCAGCCACATCGCGGTCGAGCTCGCGCAGGACAAGGAGGAGACCAACAAGATCCTCGCCAACTGCGGTCTGCCGGTGCCGCGCCAGGAGCTGGTCCGTTCCGCCGATCGAGCCGTGCGCGCCGCCGAGCGGCTGGGCTACCCGGTGGTCACCAAACCCTATGACGGCAATCACGGCCGCGGCATCTCCATCGGCCTCGCGACCCCCGACGAGGTGCGCGCCGGCTTCGCGGCCGCCTCGGAGCACTCCGGCTCCGTCATCGTCGAGACTTATCTGCAAGGAGACGATCACCGCCTCCTCGTCATCAACGGCGAGCTCGTCGCAGCGACGCGCCGCACGCCGGGCCGAGTGGTCGGCGACGGCGAGCACACCGTCCGCCAGCTCGTCGACATCGTGAACCACGACCCGCGCCGCGGGGTTGGTCACGAGAAAGTCATGACGCGCCTCGAGCTCGATGCGCAGGCCGATATGATGCTCGCGCGCCAGGGCCTCACCACCGATTCGGTGCCGGCGCGCGACCAGGTGGTCGCGCTGCGCAGCACCGCCAATCTGTCGACCGGCGGAACGGCCACCGACGTCACCGACGTCATTCATCCCGATAATCGCGACATGGCGGTGCGCGCGGTCACGGCGATCGGGCTCGACGTCGGCGGCGTCGATTTTCTCTGCCCGGACATCACCGAGAGCTACAAGACGGTGGGCGGCGGCATCTGCGAGGTGAATGCGGCGCCCGGGTTTCGCATGCACGTGGCGCCGAGCGAGGGCACACCGCGCGACGCCGCAGGGCCGGTGATCGACATGCTGTTCCCGCCCGGCACCGCCTCGCGCGTGCCGATCGCCTGCATCACCGGCACCAACGGCAAGACCACCACCGCACGCATGCTCGCGCACATCGCGAAAATGGCGGGCTTCACGCCGGGGCTCACCACCACGGACGGCGTGTACATCGACGGCCAGCGCACCGCCGAAGGCGACATGACGGGTCCGGTCGCAACGCGCATGGTGCTCGCCGACCCGAGCATCGACATCGCGGTGCTGGAGATCGCGCGCGGCGGCCTGTTGCGGGCGGGCATGGGCGTGCCCTTCGCCGACGTCGCGGCAGTCCTCAACGTGCAGGCCGACCACTTGGGGCTCAAGGGGGTCGACACGCTCGAGCAGCTCGCCGAGATCAAGCGCATCGTGGTCGAGGTCGCGCGCGATTGCGCGGTGCTCAACGCCGACGACGAGCACACCATCCGGATGTCGGCGCATACCGATGCGAAGCATCTGTGCTACGTAACGCTCAACCCGAATCACCTCGTGGTCCGTGAGCACGTCCGCGCCGGCGGCCGGGCGTGCGGACTCGAGGCGGGCGTGAACGGACAGATGATAACGATCTATGACAAGGGGCGGCATATCCCGCTCATGTGGACGCACCTCATTCCGGCCACGCTCGAAGGCCGCGCCATGCACAACGTGCAGAACGCGATGTTCGCCGCCGCGCTGGCGTTTTCTCTCGACATCAAGCTCGATGCGATCCGCCAGGCGCTGCGCACCTTCGACAGCACGTTCTTCCAGGCGCCCGGCCGCATGAACATCTACGACGAGCACCCGTTCAAGGTGATCTTCGACTATGCGCACAACGCGCATGCGGTCGGGGCGATGGCGGATGTCGCCGCGCGGCTCGAGGTGCGCGGACGGCGCATCGTCGTGGTGGCGGGGCCGGGCGATCGGCGGGACGAGGACATCCGCGCGATCGCGCACCAGGTGGCCGGACGTTTCGATTACTACATCTGCCGCCGCGACGACAGTCTGCGCGGCCGCGAGGAGCGCGAGATACCCGAGATGCTCGCACGGTCGCTGCGCGAGCGCGACGTCCCGGCAAGCGCGATCGAAGTGATCCCCGACGAGCAGGCCGCGATCGACGCCGCGCTGCGCATGGGCCGGCCGGGCGATCTGCTGCTGGTGTTCGCCGACGCGCTCACCCGATCCTGGAAGCAGATCATCAAATTCAAGCCGCAGATGGATATCGATTCGACGGCGCCGCACCGGACACTACCTCCGCTGCCCGCGCGCAGGCCGCCGCCGCCCGTGGCGGAAGAGCCGGCGGCCGCCGACACCTACGACGATGCGGCGCTCGAGGCGCAAGGATTCGTACGCGAGGAGCGGGGTCTGCGGTTCATCGGCGAAGCGTCCGATTGAGGCGCGCGCCGTGGCCGACTCCCCGACCGCGCCCGAGCCCAACTACCGGTTCGCCGATTCCCGGCGGCTGACCGGCCTGAACCGCTACTTCGACGGGCCCGCCGTGACGTTGACCCCGCTCGGCGCCGCGGCCGACGACCCGCGGGCGCTCGAGGCGTGGGCCGAGCGCGTGCGAGCGCTGTCACGCGTGCTCGGGTGGCCGGAGCCGGAGCCGGCGATCGAGCGCCGCGCCACGGGGACTTTCCTCGTGTTTCGCGCTCCGCCGGATGTGCTCTTGACGGCCACGGAATTGAGCGAGTGGGCTTGGGAGCGCGCCGCCGCGGAGAGCCCATGCGCGGAGTCCGCCGCGCCGCCATTCGATCTTGCCCACGATTTCGGCGACGATCCGGCCGCGGTCCTCGCCGCGCGCGCCGCCGCCGAGCGGCTCGAAGCGCTCGCGGCGCTGCGGCGCGCGGCGCAGGGGCGCGGGCTGCCGCTCTTCGAGGACGACGAGGAAGTCTCCATCGGCGCGGGATCGGGCAGCCTCAGCTGGCCGCGATGCGCGCTGCCCGCGGTCGAGGAGGTGCCCTGGAGCACGCTTCACGACGTGCCGACGACCCTCATCACGGGCAGCAATGGCAAGACCACGACCGTGCGCTTGGTGGCCGCCATGGCGGCCGCCGCCGGGATGATCCCGGGCTATTGCTGCACCGAGGGCGTGTTCGTCGCCGGGCGTCCGATCGCGCTCGGCGATTATTCGGGACCGGCCGGCGCGCGCACGGTGCTGCGCGACCGCTCGGTCGGGCTCGCGGTGCTCGAAACCGCCCGCGGGGGCATTTTGCGTCGCGGCCTCGCCGTGGAGCGCGCCGACGTGGCCGTGATCACCAACATCCGCGCGGATCACTTCGGTGAGTACGGGATCGAGACGGCATACGATCTCGCCGAGACGAAACTGGTCGTGGCTCGAGCCGTGATCCGGGGCGGCACGCTGGTATTGAACGCGGACGACGCCACGCTCATGGGCGCCGTCCGGCGCCTGCCGCACGCCGCCGCGGCGCGGCATGCGCTGTTCGCATTAGAGCACGCTCACCCGGCTCTCGAGGCGTTGCGCGCGCGGGGCGGAAGCACCTGCGCCGTGAAGCGCCAGGAGCTGGTGCTGAATCACGCGGGCGCGGAGCACTCGCTCGGCAAGGTCGCGGACTTGCCGCTGACGCTCGGGGGTGCGGCGCGCTACAGCATCTTCAATCTGCTCGCGGCGACCCTTGCCGGGGCCGCGCTCGGCTTGCCCCTGGCCGCGATCGCGCGCACGGTCGCCCGCTTCGGATCCGATCCGACCGACAATCCGGGGCGCCTGGAGCGCTGGCGCTACCGTGGAGCACTCGTGCTGGTCGACTACGCGCACAATCCGGACGGCCTGGAACAGCTGCTGCGCGCGGCGCGCTCGCTCCAACCGGCACGCCTCACACTGCTCCTCGGGCAGGCGGGAAATCGCGACGACGGTGCGATCGCCGAGCTGGCGCACACGGCGGCTCGCTTCGCGCCCGATCGCATCGTGATCAAAGAGCTCACTCGGATGCTGCGCGGGCGAGAGCCGGGCGAGGTGCCGGCGCTGATCCGCCGCGGCCTCCTCGAAGCGGGGGTCGTCCCCGATCGGATACACTTGGAGCCCGACGAGGAGACTGCGGCACGGATTTTGCTCGAGGCAGCCCAGCCAGGTGACGTGATTGTTCTGCCGGTGCACACCCGCGAGGTGCGCGAGCGCCTACACGCAACCCTCGATGCCGGGACGAGGGAGGAAAGTAGCTCGCCTAATGGGGATTCGAATCACATCCTTGAGCACTGAGGGGAGCAAAAGCCGCAAAAAATCCCGGCAAATGACGCCCGTCACGCCCCGACGCAGGCGGTCTTGAGCACAATGCGCTATCGAGGTGCTGCAGTGCAGCCAAGGTGCCGGAGGATATGGCGCACTTGAGGAAATGCGCCCTAATCGGGCTTCTGGGATGGGGAGCGGCGGTCGTGGCCGCCGAGCAATCCTTTAACGACCGGATCGAGATGCTCGACTGGTCCGATCCCGAGCGCGCGGCCAAAATCATCGACGATCCGAGCCTCGCCAAGGGGCGGGCGTCCGAGATTCAGTTCCTCGAGATCAGCGGCATGGTGCTCGTCGATGTCCGCCGGGACGCAGACGCCGATGCGACCATCGCGCGCCTCAAGGCGATGGCCGACGTCGGTGATCAATCGGCAGTTCTGGCCGAGCACTACCTGCGGGCCTATTCGCTCTACCAGCACGCTCAATACTACCAGGCGAGCATCGAGCTCGGGCACATCGACACGGCGGCGATCGGCTCGGATGTCGAGGCCTACCGCGTCGCCATTCTGCGCGGCAATACGCTGCGCACGCTCGGGCAGGCGGAGAACGCCCTGCCGTTTCTCGAGGAGGCGCTCGATCTGGCGCGCGACATGCACGACGATCAGCGCACCCTGCATGCGCTCTTGTGGCTGGTTCACATCTTCACCAACACCGGAAATCTCGACCGCGCCTCCGAGCATTTGGAGAACGCGCGGCAGCTGGCGACCACGCTCAATGACGAAGCGGCGCTCACCGAGGTGGAGGTGCGCGCCTCGGACATCGCGGACCAGCGCGGGGATCGGGCCGCCGAGCGGCGCGCGAGCCTCGCGGCGCTCGAGCACGCGAAACTCTCGCAGAGCTCCAAGTGCCTCGCGCACGCGTTCGCGAATCTCGGCGACTCGTACCTGAAGACTCACGATTTCAGCGAGTCCCTGAAGTACTCCAAGCAGGCGCTGCCGCTGGTGTCGCAGCTGCGCGGCAGCGGCGAGGAGACCATCGTCTCCTTCAACGAAGGTCTCGCTTACATCGGTCTCGGCGACATCAAGCCCGGCGAGAAATTGGCGGAAAACGCCATTGCCGAGGCGGTGGCGGGCGACAATCTTCTGGATGGGCAGGAGCTGCTGCGCGAGTACGGCGGAGCGCTCGAGCGCGCCGGATACCTGATGATGGCCATTCAGGCCTACCACCGCCACGATGAGCTCGGCGAGAAGATCATGACCAACACGCGCCAGCGCGCGTTCCTCGAGCTCTCGGCAAAATTCGACGACGAGCGCAAGGCGCGCGAGCTCGAGCTCCTGCGGCGGGATAACGAGCTCAAAGCTTCCGAGATGCGCGGCCAGCGCTTGCGGCAACAGCTCATACTCGCCGCGGCGCTGTTCGTCACCTGCATCTGCGGGGCGCTCGGGTGGGCGTTTGCGCGCGTACGGCGCGCGAACGATCGCCTGCGCTTCAACAGCGAGCGTGATGCCTTGACGGGCCTGCGCAACCGCCGCTATTTCAACGAGCACGTGCTCTCGGTCGAAGGCACCCATCCGGTCGGCGGCTGCGTGTTGCTCGCCGATCTCGACCACTTCAAGCGCATCAACGATACGCTCGGGCACCCCGCCGGGGACGCGGTGCTTGCCACCGTCAGCCACCGCTTGTCCGCGGCGCTGCGCGAGAGCGACAAGCTCGTGCGCTGGGGCGGCGAGGAGTTCCTCGCGGTGCTCGATCCAATCACGCCGGAGCAGGCGGACCGCACCGTCGAGCGGCTGCTCTACGCCGTGCGGCGCGATCCGGTGATCTGGAACGGGCAAGCCATCAAGTGCACCATCTCGATCGGCTACGCGTGCTTCCCGATGCCGGGATCCGAGATGGAAATCTCACTCGAGAGCGCGATCGGCCTCTCGGACAAGGCGCTCTACGAGGCGAAGCGCCGCGGCCGCAACCGCGCTTGCCTCATCAGCGCGGTGAGCGCGAACAATAAGCAAGAGCTCACCGATATCTGCGAAGAATTCGAATCGGCGGCCGCCGATCGCAGGATTCAACTCGTCGACATGGGCACCGCGGCGTAGCACACTCTCGCCCGATGACAGAGGACAATCAGGCCGATTCGCCCGTTCCCTTGGAATGGCAGGCGACGGTTTCCGGCAACGCCGAGCTCAGGCTCTCCGCGCCGCGCGCCGGGAGCGCGTCAGCGCTGCGCATGGACTTCGACTTCAAGGGAGGCAAGGGCTTCGTGGTCGCTCGCCGCACCCTGCGCCGAGCCATGCCGGCCGAGTATGCCGTACGATTCCGGCTGCGCGGCCGGGGAGCTACGAACAATCTCGAGCTCAAGCTGGTGGACGACACCGGCCGCAACGTCTGGCGCCACGTGCAGACGGACCTTAAGCCGCCGGCGCGCTGGCGACGCTTCACGATCGAGAGCCGCGACATCGATTTCGCCTGGGGGCCGTCGAGCGGACACGGCATTTCCGAGCTCGGATTCGTCGAATTGGCCATCGTGGCGGGCGAGGGGGGTGCGGGCACGCTGTGGATCGCGGATCTTGCGATCGAGGATCGGACGCCCGCTCACGCGCCTTGCGCCGAGGCCTCGAGCGCGCAGCCGGGATTTCCCGCCGCCGCCGCCCTCGAGGGCTCCGGTTGGAAACCCGAGTCGGGCGATCGGCGCCCCTGGATATCGATCGACTCGACGGAGCCACGCACCCTTGGGGGACTCATCATCGATTGGATCGAGGAAGCCCCGGCACGCGGCTTTCGCGTGCGCGCCTCGAACACCGGCAGCCGATGGAAAACCGTGTACGCCGCGGCGCGCGCGGGCGGCCGGCGCAGCTACCTCTATTTGCCCGGCCTCAAGAGCCGGTACCTCAAGCTCGAGCTCAGTGAGCCCTCGCAGGGCGCGGTGCTGCGCCTTCAGTCGTTCGAATTCTCGCGCTCGATCGATGCGTTCTGGTACGCCGTCGCGGCCGCAGAGCCGCGCGGCTGGCACCCGCGCTGGCTGCATCGCGAGCAGAGCGAGTGGACGCCCATCGGTACCTCGAACGGCAGCGAGTGTGCACTCATGAACGGCGACGGCATGGTCGAGGTGAGCTCGGGATCGTGCTCGATCGAGCCGATGCTATGGGTCGAGGGGCGGCTTTTCACCTGGACCGACGTTCTCCCCCGGCGGGAGCTTGCCGAGGGCTGGATGCCGGTGCCGAGCGTGATCTGGGAGAGCGAGCATTGGCGCCTGTCGATTCGAGCGGAGAGTGCGCAGTCAGGCGAGCTGTCGGTGCGTTACCGTTTCGACAGTCTCGCCGATGCGCCGCTGTCGGCGAGCCTGTTCGTCGTGGTGCGTCCGTTTCAGGTCACCCCTCCGTGGCAGAATTTCCGCAATCTGGGCGGTGTGAGCCGCGTGCACGCTGTGGCGTGGGCCGACCGGGTGCTCGCTATCAACGAGGCGATCTGGATCGAGGCGGCGCAGCCGCCCGCCGCGGCCGGAGCGATGGGTTTCGACGACGGCTGCATTGCTGCGCGGCTGCAATCGGGCGCCGTGCCCGACCACGCGGCGGCGCACGACGCATTCGGTTTTGCCTCGGCTGCGATTCGGTTCGATCTCGCGCTGCTGGCACGCGAGTCCTGTGAGCGGGCGCTCCAGTGCCGCGCCGCGGGTGCGGCGCGCCCTGCGGCCGATCGGCCGTTCGACTGGGCGGCGCGAATGCCGGTCGCGCAGTGGTCCGGGAGCGGGTGGATCGCCGATGCCATTCGTGCGGCGCTCACCGCGACGGCCCATATACTCGTGACGCGCTCGGGAGCGGCGCTGCAGCCCGGTCCGCGGCGCTACACCCGATCGTGGATCCGCGATGGCGCGATGATGAGCGCCGCGCTGCTGCGCATGGGCTACATCGAGGAGGTCGGCGAGTTCATCCGCTGGTATGCGCCCCACCAGCGCGCGGACGGTTTCGTTCCTTGCTGCGTCGATCGCGAGGGTATCGATTGGCTGGTGGAGCACGACAGCCACGGCGAACTGATCGCGCTGATCGCGGATCACTTCCGGTTCGCCGCGGATCGTGACGCGCTCGAGGCGTCTTGGATCCACGTCGAGCGCGCGGCCGCCTACATCGAGGGATCGCTCGGCGCGGACGGACTCCTGCCGGTGTCGGTGAGCCACGAGGGTTACCTTGCGCAGCCGGTGCATTCGTTCTGGGACGATTTCTGGGCGCTCAAGGGCGCGGGCGACGCGGCGGAGCTCGCGCGCGTGCTCGGCAAGGCGGCGAGCGCCGAGCGATGGAGCGCGCTCGCGGCGCGCCTGCGCGCGTCGACATTCGCCTCGATCGACCGGACCCGTGCCGCTCGCTCGCTCGATTTCATTCCGGGCAGCGTCGAGTGGGCGGATTTCGATCCGACGGCCACCGCGAACGCGATCTACCTCTTGGATGTTCCCGAGGGCATCGATCGAGCGGCGCTCGAACGCACCTTCGACAAGTATCTCGACGACTGGCGCGCAAGACGCAGCGGTGCGCTCGACTCGCCGAACTACACGCCGTACGAGATCCGCATCATCGGCGCGCTGGTGCGTCTCGGACGACGCGACGCGGCCCTCGAGCTGCTGCGGTTCTTCCTCGCGGATCGGCGCCCGCCGCCGTGGAATCAGTGGCCGGAGATCGCGTGGCGGGATCGCAAGGCGCCCGCGCACGTGGGCGATCTGCCGCACACCTGGATCTCAGCGGAGTACGTGCTCGCGGTGCGCAGCCTCTTCGCGTACGAGCGCGAGGCGGACGGTACATTGATCCTCGGCGCGGGTCTCGCGCCCGAATGGATCGAAGGTAAGGGAGTCGAGGTGACGAGCATGCGCACCCTTTACGGAGAGCTCAGCTACTCGCTGCGGCGCGCGGATGCGCACACTCTGCGATGTGACATCCGCGGCGAGATCAAGGCGCGCATCATCCTCAAGCCGCCGCTCTTCGCAACGCTGCGCAGC
>JBEKVP010000053.1:0-9484 GCA_049513935.1 Steroidobacteraceae bacterium | reverse complement strand
CATTCGCCGTCTCCTTGCTGAGCGCATTGCGCGCGAGCACGCGAGAAATCTCGCCCCAGGCCGCGAGGACCAGCGCGACCGCGAGCAGCGCCGGAAAATACCGGCTCATTTTACTGGAAGGTTCAGCCACGGGAACTCTCCACTTTAGCGCGCGCGCTCATAGACCGGATGCGCCGACTTGCGTCCGTGAATGATCGAGAACACCGTCGGGACGAAGAACAGCGTCGCCACGGTGGCGAAGATGAGTCCGCCGATCACGGCCCGGCCGAGCGGCGCATTCTGCTCGCCGCCGTCGCCGAGACCGAGCGCCATCGGGATCATGCCGATGATCATCGCGGTCGCGGTCATCAACACCGGCCGCAATCGCGTGAACCCCGCGGCGAGCGCCGCCTCGAATGCGTCGTCGCCCGCGTCCATGCGCTCGCGCGCGAAGCTCACGACCAGGACGCTGTTGGCGGTCGCCACCCCCATGCACATGATCGCGCCGGTGAGTGCCGGCACGCTCACGGTGGTGTGGGTGAGAAACAGCATCCACACGATGCCCGCGAGCGCGGCCGGCAGCGCGGTGATGATGATGAACGGGTCGAGAAGCGACTGGAAATTGACCACGATCAGCATGTAGACGAGCACGATGGCGCCCACCAGGCCGATCAGCAATCCGTTGAACGAAGCCTTCATGGTCTGCACCTGCCCGCGCACCTCGATGTGCGACCCTTTGGGCAGATCCTTCTTGGCCGATTGGACCACCTCCTCGATCCGGGAGGCCACATAGCCGAGGTCGGACCCCTGCACCGAGCCGTAGATGTCGAGCACCGGGGTCGCGTTGTAATGGCTCACCACGGCCGGCGCAACGCTGCGATGGATGTTCGCGACGCTCGACAGGATCTGCGAGGCGCCGTGCGGCCCGTTCAACGGCGTGTTGCCGAGGTCGTTGAGGTTCTCGAGCCGGAACTGCGGAGTCTGGGTCGCTACCTGGTACTGAGTACCGCTCTTCGGGTCGATCCAGAACGACGGCGAGGTCTGGAAGCTGCCGGAAAGCGAGACCAACAGGTTGTTCGCCACCGCTCCTTCGGTGAGGCCGACGAGCTGCGCCTTGCCACGGTCGACGTCCACGTTGAACTGCGGGTAGTCGCCGGTTTGGTGAATGTGCAGGTCGACGGCGCCCGGCACGCTGCGCAGCCTCTGCAGCAGCTGATTGGCGAAATCGCGGTTGGCGGCCACGTTGAAGCCGACCACCTGGATATCGATCGGCGATGGCAGGCCGAAATTCAAGATCTGTCCGATCATGTCGGCAGGCAGGAAGGCGAAGGTGGCCGAGGGGTAGCCGGCGGCGAGCTTCGAGCGCAGCGTGCGCACGTACCGGGCCGTCGGCTTGTGATGCTCGGAGAGGTTGACGTAAATGTCGGCATCGCCCGGGCCGACCGGCGCCGACGTGCTGTAGGCGAGATTGATCCCGCTATACGGCAGGCCGATGTTGTCCACCACGTTCACGATCTCGGGAGCCGGGATGACGTCTCGGATCGTGGCCTCGACCGCATCGCACAGCGCCGCTGTCTCCTCGATGCGCGTCCCGGTCCGGGCGCGCATGTGCAGCTTGATCTGGCCGCCGTCGACCGCTGGAAAGAAATCCTGACCGAGCCCCGGCAAGGGACCAATGGGAAATGCGAGCAGCGCCGTGGCCGCCATGCAGCCCAGGAATACGGCAGCGAAACGCGCTCCGCTATGGAGCGCCGACTGCAGCAGAACCTTGTAGCGCGCCCGCAGCCGCTCGAAGCGCTGCTCGAACCCGCTCTGGAGCCGGCTGAAGAAATTGGCCCGCCGTACGCGCGCGTCGTGGTCGTGCATCTTGAGCCAGAACTTGGCGAGCGTCGGTACCAGGGTGCGCGACAGCAGGTACGAGGCCAGCATCGCAAATACCACGGCCTCGGCGAGCGGAATGAACAGGAACTTCGCGATGCCCGCGAGCAGGAACATCGGAATGAAGACGATGCAGATGCACAGCGTCGAGACGAGCGCGGGCAGCGCGATCTGCTGCGCGCCGTCGAGGATCGCGGTCTCGACGTCCTTGCCCTGCTCGAGATGATAGTTGATGTTCTCGATGGTGACGGTGGCGTCGTCGACCAGAATTCCGACCGCCAGCGCCAGACCGCCCAAGGTCATGATGTTGATGGTCTCGCCGAGCGCCGAGAGGCACGCGATCGAGGAGAGGATCGAGAGCGGAATCGAGATCGTGATGATCAGGGTGCTGCGCCAACTCCCGAGGAACAGCAGGATCAGCAGCCCGGTGAGCGCGCCGGCGATGATGGCCTCGCGCACCACGCCCGAGATGGCCGCGCGCACGAACACCGACTGATCGCTGGTCGCGTGGATCTGGAGCGCGCTCGGCAAGGAAGCGCGGATCTGCGGGAGCTTCTGATTGATGCTGTTGATGATGTCGATGGTCGAGGCCTTGCCGGTCTTGAGCACGCTCATGAGCACCGAGCGCTTGCCGTTCACCCTCACCACGTTGGTCTGCGGCGAGTAGCCGTCGCGGACGTGCGCCACGTCGTGAACGTAGGTGACCGTGCCGTTTAGCGCGCGCACCGGCATGTTGTTGAGGTCCTCGATCTGCGTCGGGCTCGCGTTCAGCTTGATGAAATACTCGAGCGGTCCGATTTTCTCGGTGCCTGCGGGCAAAATCAGGTTCTGCTGCCCGATGGCGTTGACGACGTCGTTGGGCGACAGCGCGTTGGCGCGCAGCGCCTGAGGATCGAGATCGACCTGCACCTGGCGCTGCTTCCCGCCGAAGGGAAAGGGGATGGACGCGCCGGCGACGGTCGCCAGCTGGGTGCGCAGAATCGTGTTGCCGAGATCGTAGATCTGCGCTTCCGGCAGGCTGTCGCTCGACAGCGCGAGCTGCAGGATCGGCACGCTCGACGCGCTGTACGCCAGCACGAACGGCGGCGTCGTGCCCGGCGGGGAGTAGGCGAGCTGCACCTGAGAGACCGCGGTAATCTGCGCGAAGGACAGGTCCTGATCGACGTCGGGTTGGAAGAAATATTTCACCACTGCCGTGCCGTTGACCGACTGCGACTCGGTGTGCTCCACGTCGTTGACCGTGGTTTGCGCGACGCGCTCGGAGAACAGCACGATGCGGTTGGCGATCTCCTCCGGCAGGATGCCGTTGTAGCGCCATATCACCGCGGCGATCGGAATCTTGATGTTGGGGAAGATATCCGTCGCGGTTCGCAGTATCGCGTAGCCGCCCATCAGGACGATAAGCACGCCCAGCATGATGAACGTGTACGGTCTTTGCAGCGCTACTCTAACGATCCACATCGACGGCTCCCTGTGGTCGGCGGCCTCTCGCCTGCGGGTGCGCGCTCGCGGGGCGCGCAGAGCCTCGCAAATGGACCGGCGGCGCGGCCCTTGGAGGATTGCTCGCGAAGAGGCGGGCACGCGAAGAGGCGGGCACGGTGAGTATTCTGGTTGCGGCTCACGCGCGCCTCGTCCTCCCGGGACAATAGGGGCATATGCCCCTATTGTCCGCCAATATATTTGATATCAGCATTCCTGTCAACGTAAGACCCGCTATCGTGGGGCGCGCAGCGCGCGCGGAAACCTCAATCGCCGGAGACGGCGAGCGAATTCAATTCCGGGTTGTTCGCGATGTGCCAGAGCACAACGCGCAGCTCCGCGGCGTGCTGCTTGCCGAACATCTTCTCGAAGCGTCCTTCGGCGATGCGCCACATGCGCCGCGCCTTGCGCAGCAGCGCCCTGCCTTCCTTGGTGAGCTCGACGTAGCGCTTGCGCAGATCATGCTGGTGCAGGCGCAGCGCGAGCAGCCGATCGCGCTGCAGCGGCCGCAGATTATGGCCGAGCGTCGAGCGGTCCATGACCATGGCGGCGGCGAGCTCGCACATCGTCACGGGCCCTTCCACGCTGCCGCGTTCTATTTCGGACAGTATGGAGTACTGCGTCGACTTGATGCCGATCGGGGCGAGGGCCGAGTCATAGAACTGCGACACGCGCCGCGAGGCCTTGCGCAGGCTCCCGCACGTACAAGAGCTGCGCGGTACGGGTCTTTGCGTCCGCGTGCTTCCGTTGGCGGTGCTTCTCGGCATGGGGCGCATGATACGGCGTAATGCGCAGGCAATAAAAGCGCGGCGCGCTTATCGCGACCAGGCGCGCCACACCGGCAGCCAGCCGAGGCTCTCCTCGGTCGAGCGCAGCGGCAGGTATTCCGCACCGATCCAGCCTTCGTAGCGCGCATCGAGCAGCGCCTTCACCAGTGCCTCGAACGGCACGTTCCCCGTGCCGGGCTCGTGCCGCCCGGGAGCGTCCGCGAACTGCATGTGGCGCACGAGCGGGCGCGCGCGATCGAGCTCTCCGAGCAGATCGAGACCCATGCGGGTCGCGTGATATACGTCGAATTGCAGGCCGACCGCATCCCCGCAGCGCGCCAGAACCTCACGTGCGAGATCGAAGGAGCCGAGAAGATATCCGGGCGCATCGGCGGCATTGAGGGGCTCGATCAACACGCGGATTCCGTGCGGGCGCAAGTATTGCGCGGCGCGCAGCAGATTCTCCTCATAGACGCGCAGGCAAGTTTCGCGCTCCGCCGCCGAATCGACGCGGCCCGCGAGAACGTGCACGCATTTCGCGCCGAGCGCCGCCGCATACTCGGCGATCTGCGGCAAGTGCGAGCAAAACACGCCCTGCAACTCGGCGCGGCCCGCGATTCCGAACGGATGCGCGGGCGCGAGCACGGGTGCATTGATGAGTACGGCGCGCAGCGCCGCGCCCTCCGCCGCGCGCGCGAGCGCCTGCACCGTCTCCCCGTAGGGGGATTGCATCTCGACGGCATCGAACCCGCTGCGGCGCGCCGCCTCGAAGCGCTCGAGCAGAGGCAGCTCGCGAAACAGCATGCTGATGTTCGCGGCGATGCGCAGCGGCGGCTTCAAGAGGCCGGCTTCGAGTACAGCGTATAGAGCGCCGCAAGGTCCTCGCGCAGCAGCCCCCGCTCGCGCGCCCGAAGGTAGACCTCGAGCGCCGCACGCGTCATCGGCAGCTCGTCGTCATGGCTCCGGGCGAGCTCGTCGACGGCGCTGAGATCCTTCAGCATGAGCGCGAGCTCTCCCAAGATGGGCGTGTAGGTTCCCTGCGCCATGCGCCGCCCGAAGATCTGCAGCGGGATCGAATCCGCGAAGCCGCCCGCGAGCGCGTCCGGAATCGCGGCGAGATCGAGCCCGCTCGAGCGCGCGAGATTCATCGACTCGGCGATCGCCACGAGGTTCGTCGCGACGATGAGTTGATTGCAGAGCTTCAGCGTCTGGCCGGCGCCCAGCCCGCCGATGTGCGTGAAACGCTGCGAGATCGCGGCATAGACCGGCGCCAGCCGATCGATGTCGGCGCTCGAGCCGCCGCAGAAAATCACCAGCTTGCGCTGCTCCGCGCCGATCGCTCCGCCCGACACGGGTGCATCGACCCAGGACGCGCCGCAGCTCGAGCGCAGCCGTTCGGCCAGCGCCAGGGTGGCGTCCGGGCCGATGGTCGAAAAATCCGTGAGCAGGGGCGCCGCGCGCGCCGCGTGCGCCACGCCGCCCTCGCCGAACAGCACGCTCTCGACGGCGGCTTTGTCGGTGACGCACAGGCATACCGCATCGGCACCGTCGGCCGCCTCGGCGGGGCTCGCCGCCGGTTGAGCGCCGGCGTCGATCAACCGGGCGAGTTTGCCGCGAGTGCGGTTCCAGATCCTTACGCCGAAGCCCGCGCGGGTGAGGTGATAGGCCATCGGCGCGCCCATGAGGCCGGCGCCCACGAACCCGATCGTCCGAATAGGATCAGCCGCCATCGATCGCCTCCTCGGGCCGCTCGACCGCGCCGCTGTGGGTGACGGCGCGCTGGCTCAGTGACCCGTCGCGTCCCCCTGCCGGCTCGCCTCGTACAGGAACCAGACACGGCGTTCGGTCTCGTCGATCCAATTCTCGATCAGGCTCGCAGTCGCAATATCGCGCAGCTCGTCGACGACCTCGTGCACTTCGCGCAGGCGCGCCGCCAGGGTCATGTTGTCCTCGCGCAGCTCCGCCAGCATGTCGAGCGGATCGACAAACTCGGCGTCGTTATCCGTGATGCGCTGGATCCGCGCGACGTGCCCGATCGAGCGCAAGGTCGACCCGCCGGTTTTGCGTATCCGCTCCGCGATCGGATCGGTCATCTCGTAGAGTTGATCCGCCTGCTCGTCGAGCAGCAGATGATAGTCGCGAAAATGCGGTCCGCTCATGTGCCAGTGAAAGTTCTTGGTCTTGAACCACAGAGCGAATACGTCGGCCAGGATCGCGTTCATGCCGCCGGCGATGTTCTTCGATGCCTGCGCACCGAGATCGGTGGGGGTGATCAACGGCGCTGCTCTGCGTTTTCTGAGATCAGCTAGTTTGTTCGGCTCGTTCTTAGCCATGGCTACTTCCTTTGGTTTTTGCGCGCTCATAGAGGTTTGCGCGGTCACAAGCTTCTGCAGAGTCTACATATAGGCGAGCGACCTGTGTGACAATGATGCGGCTTTTTTTCACGAACCACCACACCTTGGGGGAATGTAATGCTCGATGCACTTCGTGTCGTGGCGGCGCAGCGCGTGATGGCGCGTCTCTTGGCCGCGGCCCTGTGCGCCGGCGCCTTTGCGGCGGCGAATGATTCGTCGGCCGCCGAGTCCCAGGCGGCTACCGTCTTCTATGACGGCCAGGTCTTCACCGGGGAATACGCGGCGCCCTACGCGGAAGCGGTAGCGATCCGCGGCGAACGCATTGTCGCGGTCGGCGCGCTCGCCGCCGTCGAGCTCGCGGCGGGTCCCTCGGCGCGCAAGGTCGATCTCAAAGGCAAATTTCTGATGCCGGGCATGATCGACGCGCACGCGCACCCGATCGCCGGAGGAATGACGCTGACCCTGGCGAACTTTCCCGATACCGGCGACTCGGTGCAGGCGCTCGCACAATTCGTCGCGGCCCTGCTGCCCACGAAAGACAGCCGCCTGGGCGATGTGCTGGTGGTCAGCGGCATCGACATCGGATATTGGTCGCACGCTGCGGAGATCGACGCGGCCTTGAGCAACGGCGCTTTCGCGACGCAGCCCATCGTTCTCTACGGCACGGACGGGCATACAGCGTGGGCCAACCGCCCGGCGCGGACGCGGGCGGGAATCACCCCGGCCTACATCCGCAGCCGGAAGCCCGGCGAGCAGCGCTACTTCGGTTTCGATGCCGCGTTCAATCCCAACGGCTTCGTGGTTGACGCGGGCAAGAGCAAGCTCGACCGGAGTTTGCCGCCGCCCACCCCGGCCGCCATGCTCGAGGCCGGCCGGGCGGCGGTGCGCTACATGAACGGTCTCGGCATCACGGCTTGGCTCGACGCGGCGGCGAGCGGTGTCGTCGGCGGCGCCATTCCGGCAAGCGTCGATGATCCGGGCTATTTGCCCGTATACCGGGACCTGGCGCAGCGGGGCGAGCTGACCGCGCACGTCGTTGCGTATCCGGTCGTGCAGCCGGATCTCGGCAATCAGCAGATCGACGTGGTCGAGGCGCTGCGCGCGAAGTTCAAGGACGTACCGAATCTGACCATCCCCGGCCTCAAGGTCTTCGCCGACGGCGTCGTCGAGATTCCATCGCAAACCGCCGCCCTCACGAAGCCGTACCTTAATACGGGCCGCTCCGTGACCCCGCTGTTCACCCCGGCCAAGATGAACGCCTTGGTGAGCGAAGCCTACCGGCGCGGGCTCACCGTGCACATTCACGCCATCGGCGATTTGGCCGTGAAGGACTCTCTCGACGCGTTCCAGGCGGCCCGCAGAGCCAATCCCACCACCCGGTTGCCGTTCGTGATGACCCACGCCCAGTTCGTGGATCCGGAGGACATTCCGCGCTTTGCCGAGCTCCACGTGATCGCGGCGCTGCAGTTGCTCTGGGCGGTCGCCGATCCGAGCACGAACGAGCAAGTAAAGCCCTACATCGCCCCGGAAATCTATCGATGGATGTATCCCGCGCGCTCGATTCTCGACGCGGGCGGCGAGATCGCGGGAGCGAGCGATTGGCCGGTCAGCTCGGCAAACCCGTTTGCGGCGATCTTCCAGGCGGAAACGCGCTCCGGGCCGCAAGGCGTGCTCGACGCCGCGCAGCGCATGCCGCGCGAGGCCATGCTCTTCGCCTATACGCGCAATTCCGCCGAAGCCCTCGATCAACTGAGTGAGATCGGCACCCTCGCGCCAGGTAAGCGCGCCGACCTCGCGCTGATCGATCGCGACGTGCTCACCATACCCGCGGAGGAGCTGCCGAAGGCGGCGGTGGTCTTCACGATGTTCGGCGGCAAAGTCGTCTACGGCCGCGAGCCTTGAGTCGAGGCCTGCAACCCGCTACAGATTAAGCGTGCCCTGCATGACGGGCACTGCGTGACCGCCGATGTGAACGCCGCTGACCCCGCCCGGCGTCGTCAATGCATCACAATTGGGCGCGCGCAGCGCAGACCGGGCGCCCATGCGACACACAAATGTGCTTTCGAGCACACCACGCAGGGGCGCTCGGTGATTGAATTTGTACTCGCTGATTTGGTCTATAACGTGTTCAGGGAAGGTTAAACGCATGCCGCGAAAAGGCGATTCGCAGCGAACACAGCATAAAGATCCGGCAGATCCTCACGGCACCGCTCTCGGCGGCGAACCCGCGCCCGAGGCCTGGCTCGACAATCCACGCAATGTCCAAGCGTTCTTCGACGCTATTGAGCGTGCCAGGAAGGCGAAGGACCGGGAACGCCCGTCGTAAATCGATGCATCGCGCGCACGAATCACAGGGGGACGGTCATTGCTCGCGCGCGTCCAAGGTTCATATCGCTAGATGGACACCGCCGAAGTCACGGGACCCGCAAGGAATAGTCCGAACTTGACGAGAAGCCAAAACCCCAGCAACGAGACCAGCCATGCCATCAACATGAGGCCGATCGCCCCCAAGAACGTCGTGCCCAGCATGGTGCGAATCGCCAGGATGAAACCGAGAATCCAGGCCAAGGAGGGTCCGATGATTCCACCGAAGATGAGCGAGGCGAGTACGCCTCCAAGCAGTCCCACGAATGCCGCGAAACCGCAGCGTATGATCCCGGTATGCTGCGCACTCACGAGATGCGCTCCCACCTTCATCGGAATCGCAACCACCAGCGTGAGAATCAGCAGTCCAAGAAACCAAGAGAAGTGAAACGTCACGCTGATTTACTCCATCGCGACCGGGGCGCCCGCGAGGTCATTCGCGCGATCCGCCAATGGATCGGTAGCCCGCGCCGTTCAATTCCGCACGCACCCTGGCGATCTCGGCCTCATCAACGTCCGAGATCTTGCGGATGTCGTAAACCGCTCCGCTCGGTAGTCTAAGTTGGTCTTTAACAAATGGAACCACGTCACTGCACGAAATGAAACTCCCCTGTGCTTCGCTGGGAAGAGCGACGACGCATTTGCGGCGCTTTCCGTCGAACG
>JBEKVP010000052.1:0-9504 GCA_049513935.1 Steroidobacteraceae bacterium | reverse complement strand
TGATGGGCGCCATCGCCGGCAGAAGGGGCGACGCTGCTGCTGCTGCCGGCTATTTCGGCCGCGCGGTCGAGGCCGCACCGGACAATGCCCGCTATGTCTTCAACCTGAGCGAGGTCCAGCGCCTCAAGGGCGAGGGCGCCCGCGTGACGCTCGTGGCGCGGAGCGCGGATCAACTGCAGGAGACCGCGGCGCCGCTCGGTGAGGCGGCGCAGTGCTTCGCGGCGGATGTGACGGACCTCGACGCCGTGAGCCGCGCGTTCGAGTCGGCCGCCGCGTCCTTCGGGCCCGTCGACATCTTGATCAACAACGCAGGCTACGCGCAGAGCGCCCCGCTGCAGCGAACGCCCGAGGAGCTCTGGCACCGCCTGATCGCGGTGAATCTGACCGGCGCTTATCACGGCATCCGCGCCGTGCTGCCGGCGATGCTGGAGCGCAAGTTCGGCCGCATCGTCACGGTCGCGAGCACTGCGGGCCTCAAGGGCTATCCCTACGTCGCCGCCTACTGCGCAGCCAAGCACGGCGTTATCGGATTGACGCGCGCGCTCGCGCTCGAGGTGGCCCAGCGCCACATCACGGTGAACGCCGTGTGCCCCGGATACACCGAGACCGATCTCGTCCGCGACACCCTCTTGAACATCCAGAAGGTCACCGGCCGCAGCGCGGAGGAAGCGCGCGAGGCGCTCACGCGGACCAACCCTCAAGGCCGGCTCATTCAGCCCACCGAGATCGCGCATACCGTCGCCTGGCTCTGCCTTCCGGGCAGCGAGTCCGTGAACGGGCAAAGCATCGCGATTGCCGGCGGCGAGGTATAGCCCAAGGAAAAGCCATGACCAAGCTATCGCCCCTGTCCTATTCGGCCGTGCACTTCAGGTGGCGCGTCGCCGACCGCGTGGGTTTCGTCGAGCTCAACCGGCCCGAGCGCAAGAACCCGCTGACCTTCGACTCCTATGCCGAGTTGCGCGATTTATTCCGTGGGCTCGTGTACGAGCGCGAGGTGCGCGCCGTCGTGATCTCGGGGGCGGGCGGGAATTTCTGTTCGGGCGGCGATGTGCACGAGATCATCGGCCCGCTCACGCGGATGGCAATGCCCGAGCTTCTCGACTTCACGCGCATGACGGGCGATCTCGTGCGCGCGATCCGAGGAGCGCCGCAGATCGTGATCGCCGCGGTCGACGGGGTGTGTGCCGGCGCCGGCGCGATCATCGCCATGGCCTCGGACCTGCGGCTCGCGACCCCCGCGGCCCGCACGGCGTTCCTGTTCACGCGGGTGGGGCTCGCCGGTTGCGACATGGGCGCCTGCGCCATCCTGCCGCGGATCATCGGCCAGGGCCGCGCCGCTGAGCTCCTGATCACCGGCCGCGCCATGACCGCAGAGGAGGGGCTCGCGTGGGGCTTCTTCAGCCGCTTGATGGATTCCGGCCAGCTCGCCGCGGAGGCGGAGGGGCTTGCCGCGCAGTGCGCGCGCGGACCGAGCTTCGGGCACGCCATGACCAAGAACATGCTGAACCAAGAGTGGAGCATGAGCATCGATCAGGCCCTCGAGGCGGAGGCGCAGGCCCAGGCGATCTGCATGCAGACGGAGGATTTCAAGCGCGCGTTCGAGGCCTTTGCCGCGCGCGGCAAGCCGGAGTTCGTCGGCCGATGAGCGCGAGCGCACGCTATCACGCCGAGCTTCTCGCGCTGCCCTTCTTCGATGCGGTGCACGGCGCGCTCGCCAGCGAGGCGAACGCGTGGGCGGCCGCCCGTCTCGCCGCTCACCCAGAGGACGAAGCCCAAGACGCCGTCGATGCCCGGTGCCGCTCCCTCGTCGCTGGCTTGGGTGCCGCCGGCTTGACGCGCTATTGCGTGCGGCGCGAGCACGGCGGAGCGCTCGAGGATTTCGATGCGCGCGCGATCTGCCTCATCCGCGAGACGCTCGCCTACTACGACGGCCTCGCCGACTTCGCCTTCGCGATGCAGGGGCTGGGGAGCGGCGCGATCTCGCTCGCGGCGAGCGCCGCATTGCAGGCACGTTATCTGCCGCGGGTCGCACGCGGCGAGGCCATCGCCGCGTTCGCGCTCTCCGAGCCCGACGCGGGCTCGGACGTCGCGGCGATGACCTGCCGCGCGGAGCGTTCGGGCGAGGAGTACGTGCTCGACGGCACGAAGACCTGGATCTCGAACGGCGGTATCGCGGATTTTTATTGTGTGTTTGCGCGCACGCGCCCGGCCCAGGTGCGCGCCGACGGCACGCAGGGCGCGCAGGGCATCAGCGCGTTCGTGGTCGAGGCTCTGGATCCGGGACTCTCGATCGCACGGCGGATCGAGGTGAACGCGCCGCACCCGCTGGCGCAGCTCGAGTTCCGGGGCTGCCGTATCCCCGCCTCGCGGCTCATCGGCGCAGAGGGCGAGGGCTTCAAGATCGCAATGCGCACGCTCGATGTGTTCCGCGCGTCCGTGGCCGCCGCGGCGACCGGCTTCGCGCGGCGTGCATTCGACGAGGCGGCGGCTCATGCCAGAAAGCGCCGCATGTTCGGTAAGACCTTGTCGGACTTTCAACTGACGCAGGCCGCGCTCGCCGACATGGCGACCGCGATCGAGGCCGCGGCGCTGCTCACGTACCGCGCCGCGTGGCTCCGAGACACCGGCCGGCCCATGACCCTCGCGGCGGCCATGGCCAAGATGACGGCGACCGAGTCCGCGCAGCAGGTCATCGACCGCGCCCTGCAGATGTTCGGCGGCCGCGGCGTCGAGCGCGGTGAGACGGTCGAGCAGCTCTATCGCGAAATCCGCAGCCTGCGGATCTACGAAGGCGCGACGGAAGTCCAGAAACTCATCATCGGACGCGAGGTGCTGCGGTGACCCACAAGGTATTGCAGCCAGCGGAATGGGCGCGCGCGAAGGGCTATTCGAACGGGATCGCCGCGCGCGGTACGCAGGTGTTCATCGCGGGCCAGATCGGCTGGGACGCGCAACAGAAATTCGCCGATAAGCAGCTCGCGCCCCAGGTGCGCGCCGCTCTCAAGAACGTGGTGCGCGTGCTCGAGGAGGCCGGCGGCCGGCCCGAGCATATCGTGCGCCTCACCTGGTACTTGACCAGCCGCCAGGACTACCTCGACCAGCTCCCAGAGATCGGCGCGGCGTACCGGGAGGTGATGGGGCGACATTACCCAGTGATGTCGGTGGTGGAGGTCTCCGCCCTCGTGGAGCGCGAGGCCAAGGTCGAGATCGAAGCGACCGCCGTGCTGCCGGACCCTTAAGCGCGCACCGGAACATCCCGCCATGTCCATGTGGAGACCGCCGGAACGCATCCGTCACGACGCACAGCCGGGCCGCTGGCCCTCCGCGGTGGAAGCCGCACGCTCGGCGCTCTTTCAACCGATTCGCGTGGGCGCTCACGAGCTCAAGCAACGCACCTGGGTGCCCGCCATGGTTCCCTGGCGCGCGACCGAGGACGGCTTCGTCACACCGAACGTGCTCGCGTGGTACGAGCGCTTCGCGCGCGGCCGTCCGGGCGCCCTGGTGGTCGAGGCCACGGGCATCCGCGACGTGGCGAGCGGGCCCTTGCTCAGGATCGGCGACGCCCGCTTCATGCCGGGACTTCAAACGCTGGTCGACACGGTGCGGCGCGCGAGCGGCGGCGAGACGCGGCTGTACATTCAGCTGATCGATTTCCTGTCCGTGCGCAGGCGTCCGGATCCGCAGCGCTTCTTCGCCCGCTTCCTCGCGATAACCCCGGCGCATCGCGGCGCGCTCGGCATGCCGCAGGCGAGCGAAGGCGCGGTGCGCGAGCGGCTCGCGGAACTTGACTCCGCGGCGCTCGCGAAGGTGCTGAGCGCGCGCGAGCTCGAGGCCCTCAATATGGGCGCCCGCGAGCGCATCACGGACACGGAGTACCCGCACATCGCGGCGCTGCCGCAAACGCTCCCCGTCCTGTTCGCCGACGCCGCGGCGCGCGCCCGGCAAGCGGGCTTCGACGGGGTCGAGCTGCACTGCGCGCACGCCTACACGCTGTCATCCTTTCTGTCGGCGACCAATACGCGCGCGGACGGTTACGGCGGCAGCCTCGCCAATCGCGTGCGCTTGCCGCTCGACGTGCTGCGCGCCGTACGCCGCACCGTCGGCGCCGACTACACCGTCGGCGCCCGTATGCTCGCCGAGGAATGCATTGCCGGCGGGTCGACCGTGGCCGACGCCGAGTTCTTTGCGGCCGAGCTCGCCGCCGCCGGGAGCGACTTCATCTCGCTCTCCCGCGGCGGCAAATTCGACGACGCCAAGCAGCCGCAAGTCGACGCCGCTGTGTACCCCTACACAGGGCCGAGCGGCTACGAATGCATGCCGAGCTACTACTCGGACGCGCGCGGGCCCTATGGGCGGAATCTCGCGCCGTCGGCGCGCGTCCGCGCCCGCTTGCGCGCCGCAGGCTTCGCGACCCCCATCGTCGCGGCGGGCGGCATCCACAATTTTCAGCAGGCGGAGGCCGTGCTCGCCGGCGGCGCCGGCGACATCGTCGGCATCGCTCGCCAGGCGCTTGCCGATCCCGACTGGTTCTTGAAGGTGCGATCGGGGCGCGGAGAAGCGGTCCGGCTTTGCAAGTACACCAACTACTGCGAGGCGCTCGATCAGCGGCACCGGGAAGTGACCTGCGAGCTCTGGGACCGCGAGGCGCTCGAGCAAGCCGGCGCGGCGCTTTCGGCCGATGGCAAGCGCCGTCTGGTGGCCCCGGACTGGGACCCCGCCGGTACTGCCCAGTGCGGCCCGGTCGGGGTAGAGTGATGACCGAAATGGGAGGGCTTGAGTGACTCGCTACCGCGGCAATCCCGAGGCGATTCGCGCGCTCGTACGCAGCGGCGAGGTGCATCGTGACGTTTACACCGACCCGGAGTTGTTCGAGCTCGAGATGGAGCGCCTGTGGCGCTCGGCGTGGGTCTACGTCGGTCACGAGTCGCAGGTGCCGAAGCCAGGCGATTACCTCGCTGCCGAGATCGCCGGCCAGCCGCTGCTGATGGTGCGCTCCGCCGACCAGGGAGTGCGCGTGTTCTACAACCGGTGTGCGCACCGCGGAGCGCGGATCGTGAGTGCGGCCTCCGGCAACTGCGGCGGACTGTTGCGCTGCCCCTACCATGGATGGACTTACCGCCTCGACGGGACGCTGCGCACGGTGCCGTTGAAGGCGGGCTACGCAGGCAGCGGTTTCGAAGAATCGCCCGCGGCGCGTGGACTCTCCCCTGCGCCCGGCGTTGCCGCGCATCGCGGATTCGTATTCGCACGGCTCGCCGCCGCGGGCCCAAGCTTTGAGGACTATTTCGGCGAGTCTTTATCGTCCATCGACAACATGGCGGACCGCTCGCCCGCCGGCCGCCTCGAGGTGGTCGGCGGCACGCTGCGCTACATGCATGAGTGCAACTGGAAGCTGTTCATCGAGAATCTGAACGACACCATGCATCCCATGGTAGCGCACGAGTCCTCCGCCGGAACGGCGCGCGATCTGTGGAAGGACCAACCGCCGGATGCGCCGAAGCCGATGGTCATCGAGCAATTCCTGCCGTTCGTGTCGAACTACGAGTTCTTCGACAAGATGGGCGTCAGGCTCTACGAGAACGGGCATAGCTACACGGGCGTCAATTTCTCCATCCATTCCAAGTACGCGGGTATGCCGGAATACGAGGCGCAGATGGAGGCGGCTTATGGCGCCGAACGCGCGCGCGCGATCCTCGGCGAGATCCGCCACAACACCGTTTATTACCCGAGCCTCACCGTCAAGGGTGCGATTCAGACGATACGCATCGTGCGTCCAATCGCCGTCGACCGCACGCTCATCGAGAGCTTGACGCTCCGGCTGGTGGGCGCGCCGGACGCGCTCCTCGAGCGCAGCGTCATGTACAACCGGCTGATCAACGCGCCGACCTCCGTGGTCGGCCACGACGACATGCACTGCTATCGATCGATCCAGGAAGGGCTCGAGGCGAACGGCAACCCGTGGGTGAGCCTCAGCCGCAACCACTCGCGCGAGGAGGACGCGCGCGGCATCGCCGGGGTGTACAACGGAACCAGCGAGGTCTCGGTGCGCGGCCAATTCCGCGCCTGGCTCGCGGCGATGGGGCGATGAGCGTGGCGAGCGATGCTGAACTGATCCGGTTCGTCTATACGGAAGCGCGGCTCATCGACGAGAAGCGCTTCGACGAGTGGTATGAGTTGTTTGCCGAGGACGCGCGCTACTGGATACCGCTCACGCGCGGACAGCAAAGCGGGCTTAGCGAAAATTCGCTGATGTTCGAGGATAAGTTGCTGCTCAAGCTGCGGATCGAGCGGCTGCGCAATCCGCACGCCTATTCGCAGGCGCAGCCGAGCTGGTGCCAGCACGTGCTCGAGGCGCCCGGCATCGAGGATCGCGGCACCGCGACCGGCGTCGCGGTCATGAGAACGCCCTTCTTGTATGTCGAGAGCCGGGGGGATCAAGCCCAAGTCTATGCGGGGGTCGCATGGCACCACCTCAAAGCCGTGAACGAGCGGCTCGCGATCGCGATGAAGAAAGTGGAGCTCGTCAATTGCGACGCCGCATTGCCGTCATTGCAGCTCTTCCCGTGACGCACTCTCTGTCCAGCTTTCGGCGCGCCGCCGCATGAATCGAGTGCTCGTCACCGGCGCGAGCTCCGGAATCGGCCTGGCAACCGCACAGGCGTTCCTCGCCGAGGGCTACGAGGTGCTGAGCCTGGCGCGGAACGCGTGTCCGCTCGCCTCGCCGCGGCTCAAGTCGCTCACGGTCGATCTCACCGATGCCGCCGCGACGCGCTCGGTTGCCCTCGAGCTGGCCGCCGATTCGCCCGCGACCACCGTCGTTCACTGCGCGGGCGCGGTCCGCGAGAAGCCGCTCGAGGATACCGATATCGCAGACTTCACCGCGCTCGCCAACTTGCACGTCGGCGCAGCCATCTCGCTGGTTCAGGCGAACCTGCCCGCGATGAAGGAGGCGCACTACGGTCGAATCGTCTTGATCGCCAGCCGCGCGGTGCTGGGGCTCGCCAAACGAACTGCCTACTCGGCGACGAAGGCGGGCATGCTGGGGCTCGTGCGAACCTGGGCGCTCGAGCTCGCTGCCCACGGCGTGACCGCCAATGCGGTCGCCCCCGGACCCATCGCGCAGACCGAGATGTTCGAGAGTCTCATCCCGCCCGACAGTCCGAAAATGGCTGCGGCGCTGCGCCAAATACCGGCCGGGCGTTTCGGGACGCCGGCCGACGTGGCTCGGGCCGTGATGTTCCTCGCGGATCCGAAGTCCTCGTTCATCACCGGCCAGACGCTGTTCGTGTGCGGCGGGACTTCGATCGGCAGCATCGTCTATTGACCGAACCGGTTTCAGCGGCGACGATTAGAAATGGAAGACCTTCAGCGGGAGCTTGCCGCGCTTGCACGGCACCTGAGCAGCCGGCGCGGCGCGATCCTGGCGGCTTGGCAGAGCACCATCAAGAGAGATCCCGCGCTCACCACCGGCGAACCACTGCCGCGGGTGCAGCTCTTGGATCACATCCCCTCGATGCTCGCGACGTTCGAGCGAGCGCTCTATCACGCGCCGGGCGATGCGGTGAGAGCCGGCGCCGACGCGGGCCAGGAACCCGCGGCCGCCCATGGATTGCAACGCTGGCGGCAGGGATATGACCTGCGCGAGGTGACGCGCGAGCTCGGGAAGCTCAACGAGTGCGTCGTGGCCGAGCTCGACGCCTACACGGCTGCGAATCCGGCCATCTCGCACGCCGGCGTAGCCACGGCGCGCCGCGTCTGGGCAGCGATGTGCAGCACCGGTATCGAGGAAAGCGTCGGCCAGTTCTTCGAGCTGCAGCAGCAGGAGGCCGCCGGTCACGTCAAGGATCTCGAGAGCGCGCTGTCGGAGATCCGGGAGCTGGAGCAGCAGAGGGGGGACTTGTGGAGACAAGCCGCCCACGACCTTCGGGGGAACCTCGGTGTGGTAGCCAACGCCACGGTCGGGCTCGCGCACAAGGGACTTCAAGAATCTTCTCGAGACGATTTCGTAGGTATTTTGATGCGCAGCATAACGTCGCTCCATCACCTGCTCGACGACGTAACGAGCCTCGCCCGTCTGCAAGCCGGCCGCGAACATCGCAGCATCGAGCCGCTCGATGTCACGCAGATCGTGCAGCAGCTTTGCGAAGGAATCCGCCCGCTCGCGCAGCAGCGGCGCCTGTTTCTTCGCTGCGAGGGACCGGCGGGATTCGCGGCCGAAGGCGATCCGGTCAAGATTCGGCGCATCGCGCAGAACTTGATATTGAACGCGGTGAAGGCGACGAGCGAGGGCGGTATCACGGTGAGCTGGGGCGACAGCGATGACAACGATCCGAAACGTTGGGTCTTGTGCATCCAGGATACCGGCCCCGGGTTTCACACGAGTGCGGGGAAGCCGCTTGCGGAAGCTCTCGATGTCAAGTCGAACACGCCGCAGGCCCTCGAAGCGGCTAAGCAGATGGACACGAGAGCTGAAACGCCGGCGAGCGGCACGGCCGCCGCCGCCAAGAATCCAGGAATGTCGCAAAACGAAACGGGCGAGGGCATTGGCCTCTCGATCGTCAAGCGGCTGTGCGACATGCTGGACGCAACGGTCGAGATGCAATCAGTTACCGGGGTCGGCACCACCTTCCGCATCAGGTTTCCCAGAGAATATTCGGAATGAGCCGAGATCCCGGCGGTCGGGATCGGCGATTGTCTCAAGGGACAGGCGTTGCCAGGTCTTTGCCCTGATCGATAATCCAGGTCGACACCGCGGTCCCGCCGTCTCCGCCCGGTCCCGCCGCGAGGCTATGAATCGCGCCGCGCGGGTTGAAGAAGCTATCACCCGCTTTGAGGACCCGATCGGGCTGGCCTCTGGTCTTCAATATCAAGGTGCCTTTGAGCACGTAGCCGGCTTCGTCGCCCGGATGCGTGTGAAAGCCGATCGCGCCGCCCGGCGGCAACATCGCCGTACCGATCACCACCTCCTTGCCGGGCACGTCGGACTGAGGGTGGCGCTCGAGAATGGTTCTTTTGGGCTGTGCCGCCGGCTCATCGGCGCTGGCATTCACCGACAAGGCCAAGACGGCGAGCAGCACAATTCGCGGGAGCATCGGCATGTTCATGTTCTCCCGTGCAGGAAGGTCACTTGCCGAGGCTCGCGAAGTAGGCGCTGACCGCGGTGATATCGGCACTGCTCAGCCGCTTGACGACCGTAACCATCAGTTTGCCGCCGTCGTTCTTGCGAGTGCCTTGTTGCCAGGCCTTGAGCTGATTCTCGAGATACTCGGCGGATTGCCCGGCCAAATACGGCGCCAAGTACGGCAGGCCGCTCCCTTCCGGTCCGTGGCAGTTGTCGCAGGCTTGGACACGTTGGGGTTCCGCGCCCTGCGTGGCCAATTGCCGGCCGCGCACCAATTGTCGCGCGTCGATCTTTGGCGGGTTGTCCGGCGCGACTTGCGCGGCATAAGGGGCCGAGAGCGAGGCGTAGTACGAGCCGAGCTGCGCGCGCTCGGAGTCACTCAG
>JBEKVP010000051.1:0-9569 GCA_049513935.1 Steroidobacteraceae bacterium | reverse complement strand
CGCGCCCGCGAGCCAGGATAAGTTAACTCGCGGCCGCGGAACTGATTGCCGAGCGCGCCGACGGATCGGCTATGATCAAATCTGGGTCGAGATCTGCGCGAGGAGGATGCTGTGAAACCACCGTTCATTTCAAAGTGGCCGATCGTTTTGCTCATGACTCTGTGCGCCGCGGCAGCTCACGCTGTGCCGGTGTCCCACGTCCAGGTGCGCATCGTCACGGGCATCGCCGATTTGAGCGCCGGCAGCTACTTGGAGCTGCGCATCTACGAAGCCGGCAAACCGGTGCGGCGCCTCCCGCTGACACACGGCGAGGCGTGGCCGCGCGACTCGACGCGGGTGATTCCGTTGACGTTCAATGATGCGCTCGATCCGCGCAACGTGCAGCGCTTCAGCTTGTATTATCGCGCCGCGAGCCCGCTCGCGCCGCCCTGGGAGGTGGTCGCCGCGGACGTCGATCTGTCCGCCGGCCGCGACCCGCAGCAGCTGCTGCTCAATGCCACTCTTTCGGGCGAGATCGCGGGACAGGGCGAGCTCGCGACCATGGACCGCGACGCGAGCACGATGGTGTGCATGGCGGATGCGGATTGCGACGATCACAAATCCTGCAACGGCCGCGAGCGCTGCGCGCCGCATACCGCCGGCGCGGACGCGCGCGGCTGCGTGAGCGGAAGCCCCATGGTCTGTCCCGTCAATCAGATTTGCGCGGAAGGCCGGGGCTGCGTCGGCGCCGGCGACTTGAGGCCGCTACCGGCCCCGAAGTAGGACGAACGAGTGCGCGGCGGCCCCGGGTAGGAAGGGCGTCGGATTGCCCCCGGCCCAGGCGGAAAATCCTGCGCGGTAAAACGGCGACAGCGGATGCCCGCTCTGGCCGCCGGGCATGTGGAAGTACGCCTCGTCCTCGTGCCCCGGCGCGAGACTGAAACGCTCGGACGCGCCGTAGTCGGGTCCCTGAATTCTCGGCATATCGTGATTGCCGCCCGCGGGCCATACCGTCGGCATATCGAGAAATCTCGACAGCAGCGGCAGCGCCGCCGAGAGCGGATGCCTCACGTGCACCGCGTTCACCTTGCCCCAGCCGCAGGATCCGAGATCGGCGCACGCCGCGGGCAGCTTCTCGCTCGCGATCAGCGCATCATGAAGCAAGGCATCCCAGCCGGCGTAGTCCGCGGCGAGCAGATGAAGCGGCCGGCCCTCGAGCAGCCGCCACAGCGGACCCTCGAAGGAGGTCGGAATCTCGAAGCGGAAATCCTTCGCGCGCTGGCGCGCGGGCGCGGCCAGCATGAAGAAGACGCGTGCCTGCACCTGACCTCGAAACGCATGCACCAACCGGAAGGCCGGATCGTAGGGCGCGGCGTGTCCGCTCCAGCGCGCGAGCACCTCGTGCGCAGCCTCCTGGCTCGAATCGCCGCTGGTCCGCGCCCGCTCGATGAGCTCGCTCGCGAGCGCGCGCCAGCGCTCGAGGAACACCGCCCGATCGTCGAGCTGGATCGCCAAGCTCGCCGGCGGCGTGAACGGCTGCGCGGCGCCGCGCAGGTCCGTCGCGATTTGCGAGGCGCGCGCGCCGCGATCCATGCCATCATCGCCGATCAGCCGCGCAGCATCGCCGCCGACGACCCGCGCATTCGCCGACCACAAGAATCCTGCCGGAGGGTCGATCACCTTCGGCTGATCCTGCGGCGCGAGCCATCCCGAATAGCCGACCTCGGGCTCGGTCGAGAGCTGCGGTACGCCGAGCGGCACACGGCCGCGCTGCGGCAAGCGGCCGGCGATGGTCCAGCCGATGTGTCCCGCGCTGTCGGCGACGAGAAAATTCTGTCCGGGGATGCCGAAGGACGCTGCGGCGCGCAATGCCTCGGCCACCGAGCGTGTCTGCTCGAGACGGAGCAGCTCGAGGTTGACGGCTGCGGGATCGTGCGCGGTCCATTGAAGCGCGTACGGGCGGCCCTCCCAATCGTTGCCGACGACGGGACCCCAGGGCGTCTCGGCCACTCGAAGGTGCTCCGGCGCGCCGCCCTTGACCTCGATCGTCTCATCGACGTAGCGGAGACGCCGTGCGCCGCCGGCGGTCGCGAACGCGGCGGGGTCGTCCCCTGAAGGTACCAGTCGAATGACCTTGGAGAACTCGCCGTAGCTGTTAGTGAACCCCCATGCGATGCTGTGATTGCCGCCCGCGACGATCGAGGGCGTGCCGGGCAACGTGACCCCGACGACATCGATCCCGTCCACGATGCGCAGCCGGGCTCGATACCAGATGTTCGGAACCCGGAAGTCGAGGTGCATGTCGTTCGCGAGGATCGCGGCGCCGTTCAGCGTGTGCGCGCCGGCGATCGCCCAGTTGTTGCTGCCGAGATCGAGCTGCCCGAGGATCTCTGCCGGCGGTTCGATCGGTAGACCCTTAAGAGCGCGCAGATCGAATTCGCCGGCCGTAGGGATACGGGGCGCATCGCTCACGCTGCCGTCGATGGCCGCGTCCCACTCGGGCGCGCCCGCCTCCAGGAATTGCCACATCGCGGGCGGCAGCGTCGCGCGCAGCAAGCCGCGCTGCAGCTGCAGATGCCCCGCATAATCTTGCAGCTGCAGGAACATGGCATGCACGCACAGGATGCTGTCTTCCGCGTTCCAGGGTTGCGGCTTGCTTCGCAGCACCCAGTATTCGAACGGCCGGCTGCCGAGCGAGGCGAGGCCGGCATTCACGCCGGCCACGTAGGCCTCGAGCAGCGCGCGGCTCGGCGCATCCATCTGCGCCACGATGGCACGCGCCACCGCGCGGAAGCGGTGAGGCCTCAATTCCCGGTCGGCCGGCAGCGTGGAGGGCCCGAGCAGCGCCGACAGCTCGCCTGCCGCCGCGCGCCGCAGGAGATCCATCTGAAAGAAACGATCCTGGCCGTGGACATAGCCGAGTGCGCGGGCGAGATCGGTGCGATTGTGCGCGACCAGGGTCGGTACGCCCGCCGCGTCGCGCTCGATGGCGACGTCGGCCGCGAGCCCGGGCAGCTCGGCGCGCCCGTCGATCGTGGGCAGACTCGCACGCAGCGCGAATCCGGCGGCGGCGATACAGAGGAGCGCCGCCGCAGCCAGAATCGCGGCAATCGCACCGGCGAGCCGGGCGCCGCGCTTCAATCGAAATCCTCAAGTATCCCCGAGCGATGCGCTTGGCATGCGGGACGACGGCAACATGCGCGCGCCTCCGTGCGCGCGACTTTTTCGCCATGGACACCCTGACGATCGCCTCCGTGCTGCCGGGTGTCGGGTGCCATTATCGAGGGGAGCGGGAGGTTTCGCAGTGCGACGCCGCGCGAACGGAGTTGTGATATGTCAAGAATCACGGATCCCCCGGATGATAGCGCCGCTCGGCGTGAGCCGATACGTCCTCGGGCGCGAACAGCACGTCGCGAAAGCGGCCCTCGCTGTACATCAGCGCTTGGTCCGCGAAATGCGGCGAGGAGGGGTCGCCGCTCTCGCCGCCGGTCATGATGGCTTTGGCGCGCACGGTCGGCCCGAACTCGACCGCGGCGACGAAGCCGTTGCCCTCCGATCCATAGATGTGCCGCGTGGTGCGCGGCTTGGAGTAATCGAAGGACGCGAGCGAACCCCACTGCGCGGGCGCGAAGCCGACGGGAAGGCTCGGCTTGGTGTCGTCGAAGGGCTGCACTCGATCGCCGGTCAGGCGTTGATAGCGGTTAATCTCGCCCCAGGCGATTTTCCAGGAGCCCATATCGCGCTCGAGCCGCGCGACAGCGGCGGCGAGCGCCTCGAGCCGCTCATCGTCGGTCAGATGGCCGCGAAGATAATCGTAGATCGGCTCGTTCGCTGCATGCGCGCGCGCCTCGGCCCGAGCGGCGAGCTGCTCGCCCCAGAGAATCGCAAGCGCGGCCGGGATGGAGTCGCGCGCGGATCGGCGATCCCATCCGCGCAGGCTTGCGATCGGCTCATGCAGGCTGCCGCGGCGCGGGTCGCCGTCGCCCAACCGATCGTAGGCCGCGAGCAGCGGCGGGAGCAGCACCTCGAACGCGGTGAGGTGGGGGTCGTAGGCCGCCGCGATCAGACTGTCCAAGGTCGCGCCCTCGAGATGCTCGAGCACCTCGACCGCGTGTACGCCGCGCGGATTTTCGCCTTTGGTCCACATGTAGGCAGGATAGCTCTCGCGCTTCGGGCTCGCGGCTCCGGCTGCGGAGAACGGCCAGTCGTTGGTGTTCTGAATCCATCCGTTGGAGGGATTCAACAGGGTGATGGTCTCATCGAGCCGGTGCGCTCCGTGCCACTCGGTCGCCGGATCGCTGCCGTCGACCGGGCGGGTAAAGTCGAAGCGCGGATCGCGCCGCGGGATGAAATTGCCGTGGAAGTACGCGATGGTGCCATCAATGTCCGCGTACACGGTATTGTTGGATGTGTCGGTGCGCATCTCCTGGGTGCGGCGAAACGAGTGGTAGTCCGTGGTCTTGGTCCGCAGGTACGACTGAGTGAGGGCGCGCACCGGGTCTTGAAAGATCTTGACCGCGATCCATTTGCCGCCCTCGGCGCGCACGATCGGGCCATGATGGCTTCGGTAGACCGTGAAGCGATGGGCGACGAGATCTGCGCCTTCCTTGACGAGCACGGTGATGCGGCTCTTCGCGAGCGCCCGTACGCCGGCCGCGTAGCGGTAGCAGGGTCCGTGAGGCGTAGAGAGCACCGATTCGGCGTACTCGTCGATGGCGTCGCCGCCGTAGGAGGTATGCATCCAGCCGTTGTGTGCGTTGAAGCCCTGATAGATGAAGAATTGTCCCCAGGTCGCCGCACCGTACACGTCGAGCCCCTGTGCGCTCGTCAACTGCAGCTCCGCACGAAAATAGAACGAGGTATGCGGGTTGATCCACAGGAGCGCGTGCCCCGACGCCGTGCGGCTCGGGGCGATCGCGAATCCGTTCGAGCCTCCCGGCGATGAGAGCTCGGTGAGTTCTGCCGCGAGCGGCGCCGGCGGGGCCGAGGGGCGGCTTGCCGCGTCGGGATAGAGCTGCTCGAGCCTCGCTAAATCGACCGTCGCGATATCTCCGCCGATGCTGCCCTCGGTAAACGAGAGCGCCATCCAAGGCTCGAAATGAGCGATGACGGCGGCTCGGGGATGCGCGGCGAGATAAAAGTTCAGGCCATCGGCCCAGCCGACCATGAGCGATTTGAGCCAGCCCGGACTGTCGCGGTAGAGCCGCTCCAGACCTGCGGTATCGACGAACATGCGCTGGCGCAGGTCGCTGTAGAGCGCGGACCGCCCTTCGGCTTGTGCCAGGCGGCCGAGCGCGACCAGATAATTGCGCTCGATGCGTGGAAAATCGTCTTCGGCCTGCGCGTACATCGCGCCGAAGACCGCATCGGCGTCGGTACCGGCATACACGTGCGCGATCCCCCAAGAGTCGCGCACGATGGTGACGGCGTGCGCCTCGCGCCGCCAGCGCGCCCGCTCCTGGGCTGTGGCGCTTCGGGCGGCCTCGGGCGCCGCTCCCGGCGCGGCCGTGGTTCCATGAGCCGCCGCGGCTCCCGCGGCGAGGAGCGCCGCCAGGCGCAGGAGCCGGCCCATCAAGGGAGCCGGTCCATCAAGCGGCCGACGATCTCATCCTGCGCACGGTCGCATCGAACACGAGGCGCGCGACCTGGATCTGGGCGCCGAGATCCGGCGCACTGTCGCGGCACTGCCGGCGCACGGCGTCGGTGATCTCGATGTTGTCGCCGCAAATCTGGTCCGCCTGGCACTGAATCTCGGCGGCGCGCTGCACGACCCAGAGCAGCGCGAAGGTCGTTGGGATGTCGCGCTCGCACACGGCGATCCCGTGGTTGCGCAGCACGAGCACGTGCTTCTCGCCGAGGCTCGCGAGCATGCGCGAGCGCTCGTCGCGGCTCAAAGTGATGCCCTCGAAGTCGTGATACCCGACGCGGCCGGCGAGTTGCGCCCCGTAAAAGTTGTTGTGATCGATGCCGCGGCGCTTCATGGCGACCGCGGAGACGGCGGTGGTGTGGGTATGCGCGACGCACGAGACATCGGCGCGATGCTCGTGGATGGCTCCATGCAGCGCGAATCCCGCGGGATTCGCGGCGTAGTCCGACGGCTCGACCAAGTGTCCGTCGGCACTAACCTTCAGCAGGTTCTCGGGGGTGACCTCGTTGTAATTGAGACCGAAGGCGTTCACCAGATAGTGATGCGAAGGCCCCGGCACGCGCACCGAGATGTGATTGAAGATGAGCTCGGACCAGCCCATGTAGTTGACCAGATGATAGAAGTCGGTGAGTTCGCGGCGCAGCCGCCACTCATCCGAGCTGCTCACGGAGGAGATCGCGGGGTTTGTCGCCATGACGGGCTCCCTGGGATTTTGACGATGCCCATACATTACGCCTAATTGACGGCGTTGCGCGCATCCGCAACTTCGGTGAGAATGGAAAAAAACAGGTGCCGTCCCCATGAAAAAGCCGTTTACTCTTTATGGCCGGCCGGGTTCGGGCTCGTTCGCCGTGCAGGTGGCGCTCGAGGAGATCGGCGTACCTTACGAGCGCGTCTTGGTGAGTGCGGAGCCCGCCGAGGTCGCGCGCTACAAGGAACTGAATCCGACCGGCAAGGTGCCGGCGCTGGCGCTACCGGACGGCACGCTCATGTTCGAGTCGGCCGCGATCCTCATTCATCTCTCGCTGCTCAATCCGGACGCCAAACTCGCGCCGCAGCCAGGCACGACCCGCCATGCGGCCTTCCTGCAGTGGATGTGCTTTCTCTCGGCCAATGTCTACGAAGCGGTGCTCCGCATCTACTATTCGGCGCGCTATTCCCCGCGCGGCGAAGCCGACGCCGAGATCATCCGGGAACAGGGGACGGCCGATTTCGTCAATCACATCGCGCTCATCACCCGCAGCCTCAATCCCTACGTTCTCGGCGCCGATTTTTCGATCGCGGACGTCTATTTGTACATGCTCGCATCGTGGCACCCGGATCGGGCGGAGCTCAACGCACGGCTGCCGGCGCTCGCCGCGCACAGCGCCAAGGTGGCCGCTCGCCCGGCCGTGGCGAAGGTCGAGGCCGATCACGCCGCGGCCGGTTAGGCGAGCCCAAACCTGCTAGCGAATAACGATAAGATCGGCGCGCGAGAGAACCTACATGGCCATCGCAGCTGTGCGCAAGCGGCATGCCCGGCGCCGGACTCGCCCGGCGGGTGCACGCTAGTCATGGACACGGACGTCGTCGTGGTGGGTGCCGGCGTGGTGGGTCTCGCCGCCGCGCGCGCGCTGGCGCTCGCCGGCCGCAGCGTCATCGTGCTCGAGCAGGAGCGCGCGGTCGGCACCGCCGTGAGCAGCCGCAATTCCGGCGTGATCCATGCGGGGCTCTATTACGCGCCGGGCTCGCTGAAGGCGAGGCTCTGTGTGCGCGGGAAGGGTCTCCTGTACGAATTTTGCGAGCAACGGGGTGTGCGCCACGAACGTTGCGGGAAGCTGATCGTGGCGACCGAAGAGTCCGAGGCGGCGTTGCTCGAGGATTACGCGGCGCGCGCACGGACCAACGGCGCGGGCGAAGTGCGCCGGCTGTCGCCCGGGGAGGTTTCACGGCTCGAGCCCGAGGTGCGTTGCGTGGCCGCGCTGCATTCGCCGTCCACGGGCATCGTCGATGTGCACGAGCTCATGCACGCGTTCGTGGCGGATATCGAGTCGCACGGCGGATACGTCGTGCTCGGCTCGCGGCTCGACCGCGCCGAGGTCCTCGCCGGCGGCTTCCGGCTCGCGATGGCCGACGGCCAGGGCTCCTCATACACCTGTCGGGAGCTCGTCAACGCCGCGGGTCTCGAGGCGCCTGCCGTGGCGGCGCGGATCGCCGGACTCAAGCCGCGCATGATTCCGCCGGCCCGGTTCGCACGCGGGCGCTACTACGCATTGCGCGGGACGGCGCCGTTTCGCCGCCTGGTCTATCCGGTGGCGGACGCGCATAGTCTCGGCGTCCATGCAACGCTCGATCTGGCGGGGCGCGTGCGCTTCGGACCGGACGTCGAGTGGATCGAGAGCGTCGACTACCGGTTCGATACGAGCCACACGAAGGAGTTCGCAGCCGCGATCCGCCGCTACTATCCCGCCCTCGACGCGTCGCGGCTCGATCCGGACTACACCGGGATACGGCCCAAGATCTACTCGCCCGAGGAGCCGGCGGCCGACTTCCGCATCGACGGTCCTGCAGTGCACGGCGTCCCGGGCCTCGTCAATCTGTTCGGCATCGAGTCGCCCGGACTGACGGCATCGCTCGCGATCGCCGAAACGGTCGCGTCGTGCCTCTAGTGCGCGAGCGCCGCCGAGCTGCGTTGACCGGCTTAAGCGCGTGCGTTGGGGTCGCGGCGCAGCGCTTGCGCCATGCAGTGAATCCCGCCGCCGGTCTTGGAGATCTCGCTCATATCGACCTCGGCGACCTCGAACCCCCGTGCTCGCAATTGCTGTATGAGCGCGCGGCTCGACTTCGGCACGATGGCGCGGCCGCGGCCGAGCGCCATGAAGTTGCAGCCGAGGTTGATCGTGTCCTCGAATGGCACGTCGATGATCTCGTGACCTTTCGCCTTGAGCCACGACACGATGCCGGGCTCGGTGCAGGCGAGGCACACCGCTGTGAGCTTTTCGGCGACAGGCACGACCATGAGGTCGATGTGCACGTAATACTCATCGAAGAACGCCAGCCGAGTCTCCCAACCTTCTTTCTTGAACCATCCTTCGACTTGCCGCGCGCCTTCTTCCTGGGTGCGGCCGCCGCCGCAGCCGATGAGCACGCAGCCTTCCTCGATCACGTCGAAATCGCCGCCTTCGAACGTGCCGGCCGTCACCATGTCGTAGATCGGAATGCCGAGCCGTTCATAGGTACGGATGGCGGCGTAGTTCTCGCCGCGGCGCCACCAGTTGGCCATCGCGGTGATGACCGCCCCGTAAGGCGTCATGACGCTCGAATCCCGCGAGTACACCTGCATCGGAAGCTCCGGCTCGGGCTGATGCCAGTGGATACGCACGCCGAAGTGCGCGTAGGCGCTTTGCAGCTCCTGGTGCTGCGCCTTCGCGACGCGGATATCGGCGGGGTGCTCGCGCAGAGTCTTGCGCGATAGCGAGCTCGTCGCCATGTGTGCGAGGTGATCCGCGGGTCCGAGCAGCACGTCGGTCAACGGATCGGTTTCGTTCTTGAAACCCCAGCTGGTGAGCGGCGCCGTGCCGCCGCCCGCCTTGCGCCGCTGCAACGTGAACGGGTCTGCCATCCGGGTAGTCGCTTTTGCCGTAATCATGGTCCTCCTCGAAGGTGCGCCTCGCCGGCCGCGCCGCGCCGCGCCTAGTGGGCCGCGCCCTGCGCCGCCGGAACTGCGGTAAGCGAATCGAACTTGAGGTCGATGATCGAGCCCGATTCCTGATGCGGTATGCAGGTGGTGTTGCTCACCACGTTGCGCGTCGTGAACATGGGCAACACTTGTTGCCGGAATTGCTCCACCAGCTCGCAGTCCCCGACACGAAGCTCTCGAGGCGAGTTGGCCGAGAAGCTCACGCTGCGCCATGCGCCGTTCACCGGCTTCGTATCCGAGGACGCATTGCCTTGGAGCGGCGCC
>JBEKVP010000050.1:0-9668 GCA_049513935.1 Steroidobacteraceae bacterium | reverse complement strand
GCCGTCGGTCCGTAGAATGCGAGCGACGTCGCGCAGTTGTCGAGCCCCGAGGAGGGGTCGGTGATTTCGAACGGTCCGATCCAGTTTTCTGTGAGCGTGACCGAGGCACCTCCCTTCTCCCAGGTTACCGAGAGCTGGGCTCGATCCTTCGGGTTGCCGGTGTCGCCCGAGACGCCGGCCGGACCGTGGGTGCCGGCGAGGTCATAGGTGTTGCCACTCACGGTGATGTCGTATTCGATGACGTGGGTATAGGCGAGCTCGGCTTTGATGTCGCCGTAGGACCCGAGGTCGAAGCGGGAGCGGAAGTCGACATCGATGCCCTCGGTCTGCGTGATGCCCGCGTTCACGTAGGGGTAGGTCGCGAAGGCGATGAGACCCACGGGCGTGGTCTGAGCTGGACCCAGTTGGCATGTCCCACCGGCCGTGGTCGGCGGACCAACGCAGGGCTGGAGCGTCGCGCTGGCCCCGCGGGTGAGCGCGGTGTAACCAGTCAGCCCGCCCGCCTCGAACTGCGAGATGATGTCATTGGTGAGACGGATGCTCCACCAGTCGACCGAGACGTTGAAATTCTTCGACGGCTCCAGGATGAATCCGAAGGTTTCGTTGAGCGACTTGACCGCCTTCAGATCCGGGTTCGAGGGTTGATACGCCACGAGCGAGAAGGCGCAGGTGGAGTTGTAGGAGCCGACGGCGTTGAGGCCGTTCTTGCAGAGCACCGGGTCGGCGAATTGCCCCGCGCCGAAGGTCTCTCCCGAGTTTCCGGCCTCCGAGGTGGACGGTGCTCGGAAACCGCGGCCCCAGGTGCCGCGCAGCGTGAGCATCTCCACCGGCGTCCATTTGATTCCGAGTTTGGGGGTTACCGAGCTGCCGTACGTGTCGTAGTGGTCAAAGCGGCCCGACGCGTCGACCTCCAGGCTCTTGAACGCCGTACCGTCGAACTCGACAAAGGCCGCATTGTCGTCCTGCGCTCCGATGGTGAAGGCGGGATCGCCGGCCTGCGTGCCAGCGACCTGGCTCGGAATCGAGGCCCCCGGATCGGAGTTGGTCGCCTTGTGAAAGTACTGATAGCCCATACCCATCGCGACCTGCCCGCCGGGCAGGTCGAACAGGCTCCGTGTCCCGTGTGCATCGAAGATGTCGAGCGTGCTCGAGGGGTGAAACTCGGCGGGCGGTGCGAATAGCGCTGCCGCGTTATTCGATACCCCTGGCACGTAAGTCCCATTGTTGATGTCGGCCTGAAGGTTCGCGGGCTCGATGTCGCCGAGCTGTCTAAACGACGTGCTGGAATACATGGCGCCGGCATCGACGGTCACGTCCCAGCCCGCTAGTTTGCCTTGCAGTTCGAGCATCAAGCGATAGGTGACCGTATCGAGATCGGTCTCGAGCGGTCCGATGTCCCCGAAGGTATAGATGAGCGGTGCGGCGACGCCATACGGATTGCCCAATTTGCCTGCCGGTACGGTGACCGGAGCATAGGTGACGACATGCGGCGGTGTGTTCGGACCGAATCCCACGTTCACGATGCCGCCCTGCACGTAGCTCGTGTCGATGCAGCAATCGTTTCCGGGCGGGAAGGGCGGCGCGACCTGCTGCGAGCCACTTTCGAATACGGAACCGGTGGCGACGAAGGTCCAGTCATCGGCGAGTTTCTGCGAGAACTTCGCGAGCACGTCGGCTTGACGCGTCTGCGGCTGGATCTGCCCGTTGAACGGGAAGGTGCACTTGTCGGCCGCTTGTAAGGCGGCGGTGCAACCCGGCAAATAATAGGTCGCGGGCAATCCGTTGGCGGGATTCGGGTTGATGAGGTATCCCGTCAGGCTGCGCGGATAGCCTCCGAGGCTTGGACCCCCGGGCGCTCCGAGCGCGGTATCCACACCGTCCGGCAACCCCGCCCAGTCGAGCTGGGTGAAGGCCGCGGAGCGATTCGTGGACCTGATCTCGTCGACGTGGCGCAGATCAATCGCGACGTAAAAGTTATGACCGTCGGTATCTAGATCGCCGAAGCCGACGATGCCCGCGATATGCTCCGTGGTCCCATCCCCGTGCTGCGTCGTGCCCGCCTCGGCCGTGAGCTCCGCCCCGGTATAGGATTTTTTCAGACGGAAATTGACCACGCCCGCGATCGCGTCCGAGCCGTAGAGAGCGGAGGCGTTGTCCTTCAGCACTTCGACGGTATCGATCGCATCGATCGGGATGGCGCTCACATCGACGAAGCTGCGCTGGTTGTCGTCGTTCAGCGGATAGGCAACCATGCGCTCGCTGTCGATCAGCGTGAGCGTCGCTCCCACCGTGAGGCCGCGCAGCGCCACGCCCGATCCGCCGGCGCCGAACGCTTGACCGAACGACTGACTGAGCGCGCCTTGACCGTTCGACGGAAGGTTTCGCAGGATGTCGGTGATCGAGGAGTAGCCGGAGTTGGTGATGTCCGCCGAGGTGATCACCTGCACCGGGCTCGGGAGCTCGGTGTCGGTGCGGCGGATCAACGATCCAGTGACGATGATCTCTTGTAGTTCACCGCTGGTACTTGAGCTCGTCGAGCTTGCCTGCTGCTGCGCCCCTGCGGGCATGCAGAGCGCCAGCGTGCCGACGATTCCTGTCAAGCAAGGCCAGTGAATCGTACGACGAATGCGATTACGATGCGGGCGAGAAAGCCCGCGGCGGCTGTTGTCCATGGTTTCCCCTAGGTAGATGCTTATTTGTGGCGCGGCGGCTAGCCCGCGTCCGGTGGCCGAAGACTAACTGCTTTTTTACGTTGCGGCAACGCACCGTTGCGCCAGCGCAACAAGTTGCCCAGCGATTGAGGCTTGTGATGGTGCCGCCATTGATGGCGGCGGAAGCCATCGAGGTTCGTGGCGGCGCAGCCCTGTGGGAATGCCGCGACAGGCGCACAGACCTCGTCGGGCTCGACGCGTACGCAAGGTTCGCTTGGGTTCGACGCGCACGCACCCCTTCGCGGATGATTATCTTCAAGTATGGGAGCTCGTTCTCATTACGATCGATGCGCCCCGTTGCCGGCGGACCTTGCAGACTCCCACGCCGTGCGTTCTCCGACGCGTTAAAGTATCAGGCAAGGATCGCAATACGGAGTGCCCGATGTCGGAGGACAGTTCAAGCCTGACCAGCGTGCGCGTGGCGAACACGCCCAACGCCTTCGATCTGCGGCGGGTCGGGGCGCATCCCGATTATTGGTATCCGGTGGCTTGGTCCGACGAGCTCAAGGTGGGCAAGGTCCTCGGCCGGCGCTTTGCGAGCGAGCCCATCGCGATCTATCGCGGCTCGAGCGGCCAGGTGATTGCGCTGGAGGATCGGTGCGCTCATCGCCAGGTGCCGCTGCACTTGGGCGTCGTCAGCGGCGACGAGATCAAATGCCACTACCACGGCTGGACTTACTGCCCCACCGGCAAATGCGTCAGCGTGCCTTATCTCGGCAAGGAGCGCTTGCCGAACGGCGTGCGCAGCTATCCGGCGCGCGAGGTGGACGGGCTGATCTTCATATTTCCCGGCGATCCCGCCCTGGCGGAAGCGCGGCTTCCGAAGTCGCTCGGCGCTTCGCAGCGCAAGGACTACAAGACGCGGCGGCTCAACCGCGAAGTGGCTTGCCACTATACGTTCATGCACGAGAATCTTTTCGACATGAACCACCAGTTCATGCATCGCAAGCAGATGGGCTCGATCCGCGCCAACTGCCTCGGCCGCAAGCACGGCGACGATTGGGCGCAGGTGGAATACAGCTTCAGCCGCGCCGAGGGCACCAAGAAATCCGTCGGCGAGACCGTCATCGTCGACCTCATGCGCAAGCGCAGCGAAGCGAAGAAGGATTTCGCCGACCACATGCGGATCCGCACCGATTACCCGACGCAGAGCCTTAAAGTCTGGGTAGGCCGCAACATCCAGGAAACCGACGATCCGGTGCTCGAAGTCTGGCTCGGCTACACGCCGCTCGATGCCGAGCAGCGCACCAACCGTACCTACGGCTACCTCTCGGTGAAGAAGCCGAAATTCCCTTTCATTATTCACCTGGCGTGGCCGTTCGTGACCTGGTTCACCGAGAATATCTTCCGCGAGGACAAGGACATCGTCGAGTACGAGCAGCGCGCCCACGATGTACAGGGCGCTGATTGGAACAACGAGGTGTTTCCCGCGATCCGCGATCTGCGAAGCGTGCTCGCCCGCTGCGGCAAACCGATGTCCTGAGGCTATCGTCTCCGCAGCCGCCCGGGGTACCAGTTGAGCCGCCCGCCGAGCGCCATCACGGCCGGTACGATGAAGGTACGGATCACGGTGGCGTCCACGAGCACCGCCACGCAAAGACCCACCCCCATCATCTTGAGAACCGGCAATTGCGCGCCCACGAACGCCCCGAATACGGCGGCCATGATGAGCCCTGCGCCCGTGATCACCGGCGCGACCCTGACGAGCCCCGCGATCGTCGCCCGATCGTTGTCCTCGTCGATCGCGTATTCGCGCTTGATGCGAAACAGCAGGAACAGCTCGTAGTCCATCGATAGACCGAAGCTCAAGCAGAACACCATCATGGGCACTTCGAGCGGAATGGCGGAAAACGGACGCTCGAGCCCGATCAGGCCGTTGAACCAGCCGAGCTGAAAGACCGCGACCACCGCGCCGATCCCCGCGGCGACCGCGAGCAGGTTCATGAGCACGGCCTCGACCGGCAATAGAAAGGAGCGGAAGGCGAAAAACAGCATCAACAGCGTCGCGCCGACGACGAAGCCGACGATCCGCGGCAGGCTGCGGAACATGTAGTCGTTGAAATCGTTGTGCTCGGCTGGGTCGCCGCCGATCTGGACCGAGAATGGACCGGCGGGAGAGATGGTCTCGAGGTCGCGTGCGAGCCGCTCGATCGGCTTGACGGCGAGCGTGCTCGCGGGGGTGATCTCGAACAGGGCGGCGGTGCGGTCGCGGCTCACGTAGCGCTCGGCGATCTCGGGGTGGGCGCGCAGCGCCTCGTTCATATCTTGATAGAGCGCCGTGTATTCGGCGACGCCGAAGCCCTTCTGCAGCGAGACGGGCGAGGTCACCGAGGCGACCCGCGGGTCCCGCGCGAGCCGCTCCGCGTAGTCGACTAGGGGCTTCAGATGCGCTGCGGCGAGGATCGGCTGACCGTCGGTCGCGCGCACGATGGCATAGATCCCGAGCGAGGAATTATCGTTGCGCAGATTCGCGAGGATGTCGGCGCCGACCCGCGATTCCGCGACGCGCGGCAGGAACCAACGCTCGTTGCTCACGCCGGTGGTCGCCTTGAGTAGCGGCAAGGAGAGCGCCATTACGCAGGCCCCCGAGACGATCAGGGTGCGCAAGGGGTGCTTGATGATCCATCCGCCGAGCCGGTGCCACAGTTCGGTGGTGTTGCCGAGGCGCATGCGGCGCGGGATCACCGACCAATGTTCGAGGCGGGGGCCGAGCAGCACGAGCGCAGCGGGCAGCAAGGTGAGCGCCGCCAGCACCGAAACGCAGACCACCAACGCGCCGCCGATACCGGCGCAGCGGGTCTCGAGAATCGGGCTCAGCAGCAAGCCGAAAAAGCCGATCATCACCGTGACGCCGGACCACGCGATGGTCTGTCCGGCGCGCGCCACGGTGTCCGCGACGATGTCGACCAAGGTCGCGCCGACGCCCCGCTCGCGGTAATACGTGACCATGAGTAACGAATAGTCGATGCCGATCGCCAGGCCGATCATGGTCACGACGTTGCTCAACAAATTGGACACGGCGAACATTTTTGCAAGCACGAAGGCGGCGCCCAGAGCGACCGTCGTGGTGGTGAGCCCCATCAGGAACGGCAGGCTCGCGGCGACCAAGGTGCCGAACGCCATCATCAAAATGACGAGTGTGAGCGGGAGCGCGTGCTTTTCCGCGCGGTCGCCGCCTTGCGCGCTCAGCGCATTCACGTCGTAATCCGCGGCGGGTCCTCCCGTGACGGCGACCTGCGCCTGCGGGTCGAGCTTCTGCAAGTCCGCTCGGAGCGGTGCAAGCGCGCGGCGCACCTCGCCAACCGCGCGCTGCTGCGCCTCGACGTCGGAGGACGTCAGCCCGACGAGCAGCATCGTCACGTGACCGTCCGGGGAACGCAGCTCCGGGCGCGGCGTATCGGCGTAATCCGCGACCTTGCGCACCGAGGGCAAGGTGTCGAGCACGCCGGCCGCCTGTCTTATCCAGCCGAGAGAGGGGGCGTCATCGATCCTGCCGTGAGGCAGCGAGACGGCAACGATCAACGGGTCGATGAACGGGTTGGCGAATGCCGTGCGCAGGGTTTTTGCCGCCGTATCGGACGGGCTCCCCGGGATCCCGCCGGTTCCGCCGATGGTGACGCTGGGGAGCTTGTGCTCGCCCCAGGCTCCGAACGCGATTGCCACGACCCAGGCGATGATCATCGCGCGCGGATGTGTGGCCACCCATCGTCCAAGCCTAAGAAATCCGGAGTTCAACGCATCGCCTGTAGGAATGGGTTCAAACGGAATATTAGCGTGTTTTCCGCGGTTTGTGGCGGCCGGGCGCTCGGTTGCGGCCCCAAGCGCGGGTGCGGCCGGAAGTCTTGTACCTATCGATCGCAGCTTTCGTCGATGTTATTCCACGGGGGTTTTTTCGGCGTCATTTTGATGACACAATCCGCGTGTCGCTATCCCGGACCCCATGACTGCAATCCCACCAAGCGGCGCCGCGGCGACGCCGCGAAATTCAAGTCCTCCCCCCGTGGCGCCCACCGGCGCGCGGACATGAGCGCCCGGACGCGCTGGCTCCTATCAGCGGGCTTGTTGATCTTGATCGGCGTGCTCGCCACGCAGAGCCTGCCTACGGTAGTGTCGATGCTGGCGCTTGCGGGTTTCGGGCTCGTGCCGGTGGCGCTCTACCACCTCCTGCCGCTCGGGCTCGATGCGGCGGCGATCCGCGTGCTCTTCGGGAGGCCGGCGTCCGGTACGCTGTGGGACGCGCTCCTCGCGCGTTGGGTCGGCGAATCCGCCGGCAGCCTGATGCCCGCCGGACAGATCGGGGGACCGCTGCTCATGGCGCGGCATCTCGTCCTGCGCGGCTTGGCCCTGGAGGATGCCGCCGCCTCCGTCATCGTCGGCACGACCTTGCAGACCTCCTCACAGATCGGTTTTGCGCTCATCGGCGTCGGCCTGATCGGCGCGCATGCGAGCCATGCATCGCAAGACGCGGTGCGCGCCTCATCGCTGATCGCGAGCGGCTTTCTCGCCTTGCTGGTTGTGGGCTTCTATCTCATGCAGCGGCGCGGCCTATTCGGCAAGCTGATGCGCGCGGCGGCGCGGCTTTCGGGCAAGCGCGACTGGTCGAACTGGATGAGCCACGCTGAAGCCATCGATGTTGCGGTCGGGCGCACCTACCGCCGGGCCGGAGCTGTGACTGCCAGCTTCGCGCTCTACTGCGTGAGTTGGCTGGCGGGAACGGTCGAGGTCTACTGGATTTTGAATTTGATCGGTTCCCCGGTCGGCTGGATGGACGCGCTCCTGGTGGAGAGCGTCGGGCAGGCGATCCGTGGCGCCGCCTTTGCCGTACCAGGGGCTCTCGGCGTGCAAGAGGGCGGTTATGTGCTGCTCGCAGCGCTGCTAGGATTGCCCTCCCACGTGGGCCTCGCACTTTCGCTCGCGAAGCGCACGCGGGAAATTTTGCTGGGGCTGCCGGGGCTTTTGTATCTGCACTTGTCCGAGAGAGCGGGCGCGAGCGCGGTTCGCGCGGCAGCGCGGTAATCGATCCGCCGGGTATACTTGGTTAAAGTATCCATGCGCGCCATCATTCTCGCGGCCGGTCGCGGACTGCGTCTTCCGCGGCCAGTAGACCGCTCACTCGCGACGCGGGCGGACGCGTAATTGCTCGTGCGCAGCCGTGCGGCATTGTGGTTACTGGCCGCGCTGTGCGCTTGTTCCGCCGCGCGTGCGCAGCTCGCGCCCGGGACACCGCCCGCGCCCGCCGAGCCGCCGTCGCCCACCGGACAGGCGGGGCCGCCCCTGCCCGGATCGCCGGCACAACCGGCATGTCCCAAGCCCGCCGCATCCGCGCAGCCCGCATCCGCGCAGCCGGCGTGCCCCGCCGCCAAGTCCAGGCAGTGGTACTTCCCCATCACGCGCTGGTTCGATCCATCCACGGCACCGTTCATTCCCGTGCCCGAGATCGCGGTCGATCCCGATGCGGGAACGACGCTCGGTATCATTCCGACGGTGCTGGTCACGGACGAGAACAACGACATCCGGAAAATCATCGCCCCCGACCTCACCTACAACCCCTACTTCGGTTGGGGCGTACACGGACGCATCTACAGCTTCGACTCCCAGGATGAGCAATGGTCGGTGGTGGCCGGCATCAGGGAGCGCGTCGAACGCGAATTCGACGGCGAGTATCAGATTGGGCGCACTCGCCAGGACCGCTGGTCTTTCAACTCCAGCCTGCTGTACGGGGTGGACGGCACGCCGCGCTTTTACGGCATCGGCAACGAATCCCCTGCGATCCAGCAGACCGACTACACCGCCCAATACGAATTCTTGCAACAACAAGTAGGCTTCAACATCAATCACACCTGGCAGATCCAGTACACCGCGAGGTTCCACAACACCGATGTGCTGCCCGGCACCCTGGAGAAGATCGCCTCGATTCAGACGCGCTTCAAAGACCTGCTCGGCGAAGGCGACAACCATCTGGTGCTCAATCGGCTCGCGCTCGTATACGACACGCGCGACGACATCATCATCCCGACCAAGGGAGCCGAGGTGGTGACTTACGGAGGCATGGCGAGCCGCGACGGCATCTTCAACGATTCGCTCTACACCGAGGCAGGATTCGATGGCCGGGCCTTCTGGCCGATCGCATCCAGGACCGTGATCGCGACCCACATGTCGCTGCGCTATCTGCCGACCGCGCACGACGTGCCGTTCTGGGCGCTCAGCAGCATCGGCGGTGCGGAAACCGTCATCGGCGGCCAGCAGCCCTTGCGCGGTTTCGGAGAAGGGCGCTTCTACGACCGCGATTCCTTCTCGAGCTCCGTGGAGCTGCGCCGCAACGTCGTCACCTTCAATGCCGTCTCGACCTCGGTCGAGGTCGAGCTCGCGCCCTTCATCGACGTCGGCCGCGTGTTCGACCGCACGAGCACATTGCCTTTCGATCAGATCCACAAGGTCTACGGTATGGGATTTCGCGGCATCGCGCGTCCCTTCGTCGTGGGCTATGTCGATGTGGGCTTCGGCAGCGAGGGCGCTGCGGTGTTCACCGGTCTCGATTATCCATTCTAAATGTTACAGCTGCGGCTTTAAGGAGCTCGGATGAGCAAGCTCGATGCGTTCCTGATCACCAAGAAGTGGCCGGCCCGGCATCCGGACCGCATTCAACTCTATTCGCTCAACACGCCGAACGGCGTCAAAGCGTCGATCATGCTCGAGGAGACGGGCCTGCCGTACGAGCCGCACCTCGTTCGCTTCGATGCGAACGACCAGATGTCGCCGGAATTCCTATCGCTCAATCCCAACAACAAAATACCGGCAATCATCGATCCGAACGGCCCGGCAGGCGCACCGCTGACGCTGTTCGAATCGGGCGCCATTCTGATCTATCTTGCCGATAAGTCCGGCACGCTTCTGCCGAAGGAGGGGCCCGGCCGTTATCAGACGCTCCAGTGGCTCATGTTTCAAATGGGCGGGGTC
>JBEKVP010000049.1:0-9730 GCA_049513935.1 Steroidobacteraceae bacterium | reverse complement strand
CCACCGCGGCCTGGACGTTCGCGGCGATCATGCATTCCTCGATCAGGCGGTGCGCATCGTTGCGGGTGACGGCGTAGAACCCTTGGATCCTGCCATCGTCGCCGATGCGCGCCTTGACCTCACCGCCCCGGAAATCGAGCGCGCCGCGGGCGTCGCGCGCCGATTTGAGCGCGCCGTACACGGCGTAGAGCTCTTGCAGCGACGCGCGCACCGGCGGCGTCAGCGCCTCGTCGGTCGAGGCTTGCGGGTCTTGCAGAAACTGCCATGCCTGATCGTAGGTGAGGCGGGCGTGCGAGCGGATCACCGCTTCGTAGAAGCGCGCGCGGCCGGGTTGGCCCGACTTGCCCACGCGCATGTCGCACACGAACGAGAGCCGCTCGACCTGCGGCATGAGCGAGCACAGGTGATTGGAGAGGTGCTCGGGCAGCATCGGCAGCACCCGATCGGGAAAATAGACCGACGTCGCCCGCGCCCGCGCCTCCCCATCGAGAGCGGTGCCGAAGCGCACGTAATGGCTGACGTCGGCGATCGCCACGATGAGCCTCCAGCCTCCGCCCCGGACGCGCTCGGCGTAGACGGCATCGTCGAAATCCCTGGCGTCCGCGCCGTCGATGGTGACCAAGGGCAAGGCGCGCAGATCCTCGCGGCCTAGGGTGTCGGCGGGCAGCACGTCCGGCTCGAATAGATTCGCCTGGTGCAGCACCTCGACCGGAAACTCCTGCGGCAAGTCGTGCCGCAAGATGGCGAAGCGCGCGGCGAGATCCGAGGGCTTCACGTCGGTGAGTATCTCGACCACGCGGCCGTGCGCGGGCTCATCGCCCTGCGGCCGCTTGGTGATGTCGACGACGACGTTATCGCCGTCCTTCGCCCCGTGCGAGAAGTGCCGGGGAACCTCAACCGAATACCAGTGGCCGGGATCCTCGGGCTCGACGCGCCCATGGTTCAGACCTCCGTGCCAGATACCGCCGATGCGCTTGGGCGCGTCGGCCGTGCGGCGGAGCAGGCGCGCCATGCGCCGGCCGCGATCGTTCAAGCCGCCGGCCAGCACCTCGACCCGATCGTTGTGCATGAGCGAGACGGTATCCGAGCGCGAGAAGGCGAGCGGCGGCGAGCCATCGTCCGGGATCACGAGCACATCGCCGTTGGGGCGGCCGCGCACGCGCCCCGAGATCCGCACCGCCGGCCCGACGGCCGAGAAGCCCTTGGGGCCCTCGATCGCCTGACCGTCGCGCACCATCGCGGCCAACCGCTTGGCGAGCGCGTTGCGCTCGGCGTCGGTGTCTAGCCCTAACCGCTTGGCGATGCGCGCGGCGCTCAAGGGCTCGGGCGCCTCGGAGAGGTGTTTGAGCAAGAGCTCGCGGCTCGCGATGGGCTGCGCGTAGCGCTCCGACTCGAGCGCGAGATTCGGGTCATCGGCGCGCCAGTCGGATGTCTTGGATGCGGGCGCGCGCTCGGCGCGGGTCGCCGATGTGGTCGACGCCGACTTGGCTTTTTTCTTCGGCGGGTGCGAATCCTTGGGGCCGCGTCGTTTCATGGTCTGGTGCTCATGCCTGGCGTGGCGACCAGCGCCGCGCGGCTCTGCGAGCGCTTGGCGAGCCAGTAGTAGGCGGGCGCTGTCACTGCCAACCCGACGATCCAGGATAAGTCGACGTCCCCGATGGCGCGTGCGACCGACCCTTTATAGAGCGGCGAGGCAATGAACGGAATCTGCACCAGGATACCCACAGCGTAGCAGGTGACCGCCGCGCCGTTGATGCGGCCGTAGATGCCCCCGTCCTGACGGAAGAAGGAGTCGACGTCGTACTGGCCGTGACGCAGCAGGTAGTAGTCGACCAGGTTGATCGCGGTCCAGGGAACCAGCACGTAGAGCAGCAGAAGAATGAAGTCCTCGTAATTCACCAGGAACGACGCCTTGCCCGCGAGCGCGCCGACCAGCGACAGTCCGAACAGGATGAGCGCAATGAAGGTGCGCGCCCGCGGCCCCGGCGACCAGCTCGGAACCAAGGTCTGGCCGAAGGTCAGCGTCGAGAGGGCGCCGCAGTACAGATTCATGGCGTTCGCGGCCGCGACGCCCACCGAGAACACAATCAGCACCAGCGGCGCGATGCCGGCCGTCAAGAATGCGAGGCCAGACATGAGATTACCCTTCGGCGCGGCGAGGCCGACCGCGGCGCCGAGCACCATTGGCAGAAACGAGCCCAGCGTACAGCCCCAGTAGCTCGCCCAGAATGCGGCCCTGACGCCGGTGTCGCGCGGCATGTAGCGCGAGTAGTCGGATACGTAGGGCGCGTACGCGATCTGCCAGAGGGCGGCCGCCGAGATCGCACCCAGGAATCCCGGCAAATTGAACGCATTGCGGGTCAAGAAATCGGCCGGCAGGCCGTGCACCCAGACGATCCACACGGCGGTGAGCACGAGTACGGCTCCGGAGATGTAGGTCATCACCCGCGTGTAGGCGTGAATGAGGTCATAGCCGTAGATCGCCGCGATCACGCTCAATACCCCCACTAGCGCGATACCGGGTGCATCCGACATGCCGTGCACGAGGGTCGCGAGCGCCTCGCCGCCGAGTACGAGGTTCGACGCCAGGAAGCCCACGTACATCACGATCACGACGCCGATCACGAGGAGCGATCCCACCGAGCCGAATTGGCCCCGCGTCTGCACCATCTGCGGCACGCCGAGCTGCGGTCCCTGTGCAGCGTGCAGCGCCATGAACACCGCGCCGACCAGATTGCCGATCGCGAGGCCCGCCACCGCCCACGCGAACGGCAGCGCAAATACCGTGACCGCGAGGCCGCCGGTGACGATGGTCAGCAGCATGAGGTTCGAGCCGAACCAGACGGTGAACAGATCGCCGTACGTACCGTGGCGCTCGCCGAGAGGTATCGGCTGGATGGTGGCGAGCTCGAGCCGGTTCGCCTGTTCGCGCTCGTTCATGAAAACTCCGTCATAGGATCGATCCCTTGCGCCGCGAGCGCCGTCTTCAATTCGGCGAGCTGCGGTTCGTAGTGTCGCCATTGCGAAACCGACGTGTCGTATAGCGGCCGCCTGACTTGGCTCGCGCTCGCCGTCGTGATCGGCGCCGGGTTCCGGTGAAACGCGACGCACGCATCTTCCCATTCGAGCCCGCAATACTCCAACAATTTGCGTGTCTCGCCGAGCTGATCGGCCACGAGCGCCTCATAGCTCGCATCGTAGACGGCGCCCGGCAGGGTGCTTCGCCAATGATCCATGAGCCGGCGGTAGGCTGCATAGTACTGCGCGATCTCGCCGAGATCGTAGGAAAAGGGATAGCCGCTCTTGAACAGCGTCTTGTACATGGCGTAGCCCGCCGCCATCGGCCGGCGGAACACGTGGATGATGCGCGCGTGCGGCAACGCGCGCCGGATCAGACCGCAGTACAGGTAATTCAACGGCATCTTGTCGATGAAGCGCCCGCTCGCGCCGAAGGCAGCGCGGGCCCGCTCAAGGTAGTCCCGGCCGAGCGCCTGGAAATCGAGCGTCGCGGAGATCGCAACCAGCTCCTGGCGCGGGATTTGCGCCCGCCCCATGCGCCGGCGCGCCGCATCGGTCAGGCTCAATGCAAAGCAATCGAGCTCGCCGGCGGTCGCGACGGCCGAATGGCTGCTCAGGATCCGCTCGACCAGCGAGGTGCCGCTGCGCGGCAGCCCGACGATGAAGATAGGACCGTCCGCGTCCGCGCGAGGGAGCTCGCTCGGGCGGCCCTCCTCGTCCGCGGGGACCGCCGCCTCGGACAGAGCGCGCGGATACGCGCTCATGATCCAGCCGGCGGTTGCGACGTCGGTCGCGACCTCGTACTTGAGGTGCTCGCGCCGCCTCTTGGCGCCGCTTTGCAGGTGCTCGAAGGATTTGGCGTACTCGCCGAGATCCTCGTACTCCTTGGCGAGAGCGAAGCGGATCTGCACCTCGCCGCGCCAGTCGCGGCGCGCTTCGGGCAGCACGGCCTCGAGCTCGGCCACGTGGTTGCGAGCGGCGCTCTGCGCCCGAAGCTCCGAGCGGTTCAAGTACGCCTCGAAATCGAGCGGTTTCAGCGAGATCGCCCGATCGTAGTCGGCCTCCGCACCGGCAAGATCGCCGAGGAAGCGCCGCACGGAGGCGCGGTTGTAGGTGAATTGCGGATCCTGCGGCGCGAGCGCCACGGCGCGATCGTAGGCGGCGAGAGCGCCGCGTTGATCGAGCGCGAAGCTGCGCAGCGTTCCGATCGCGTCCCACAGGCCGGCATTGCCCCCCGCGCAGCGCTCCGCCGACTGCGCCGCCTCCAAAGCCTCGGTCCGGCGGCCGAGGGCAAGCAGACACTGCGCCCGATGAAGCCGAAAGGATGGGTTCTCGGGCTCGAGCTCGACCGCCCGATCGAAAGCATCGAGAGCGCTCGACGGATCCTTGAGCGCCATCGCGATGCGGCCGCCGGCAAACCAGCCGCCCGCGAACCCGGGATGCCGCGAGGTGAGCCGCCGGCACGCATCGCCGGCGGCGCGCCAGTCCTGCGCCTGAATGAGGCGCAGCACCTCCCGATGCCCGGCCGGTGCGGATGCGTCCATCAGCGCCGCTTGCGGCGGGGCGGCGACACGGAGGCCGCCATGCCGGGAATGTAGCCGTCGGAGATGAGCTCGCAGCAGTGGCGTTCGAAGGCCTCGACCAGGCGCGTCTTTTTCAGCTCCTTCAAGGTGGCGATGCCGATGCGAACCGGCGGCTGATCGCCGCTCAGCGGAACCCGGTACAGACGGCGCCCATCGAGCGCCGTATCGGCGCGCGGCCGCACGTTCGCGAGCGTATATCCGAGGCCGTTCGCCACCATGGTGCGCACCACGTCGAGCTGTGCGGATGACCACACGATATTCGGCTCCAATCGCTCGCGGATGAAGAGCGCCAAAAAGTACTCGCGGCTCATGGGCATGTCGAGAAGCACCATCGGCGCGGGCGCCAGCTGACTCAGCTTGACCGCGCGCTCGTGCGCGAGCGGGTGCGAGGCGCCGAACAAGGCGTATGGCGGCAGGCTCGCGAGCGGCCGGAACTCGATGTCGTCGCTGATCTGCAGGTCGTAGGTAATCGCCACCTCGGTTTCGGCGCGCTTGAGACCCGCGAGCAGTCCCTCCTGGTCGCTCTCGATGGAGCGCAGGCGCACATCCGGGAATGCCTTGAGAAAGGCGCTCGCAACCTCCGGCATGACGATTGGTGCGAGGGTCGAGAACCATCCGACCGACAGCTCGCCGCGCGGCAGGCGGCTGATGTCCGCCGCCGCCGAATACAATCCTTCCGCCTGCTTCATCAGCTGCTTCGCATCGCGCAAGAGTGCGCGGCCGGCGGGCGTGAGCGACAGGCCTTGCGCGTGGTGGCGCAGGAACAACTGCGCTTCGAGCTCCCGTTCGATATGGGAGATCGCGGTCGATATCGCCGGCTGGGAAATGTTGGCGCGCTTCGATGCGAGGGTGATGCTCGAGGTCTCGGCCGCCGCAATGAAGTAGGTCAACTGCCGCAGCGTGAACTTCATGCCCCCGGCTTTGTTCACGGATCTCCGGGCACCGCGAAGCCGGGCGCCCGGGCGGGATCGAGCGCGCGCTGCACGTAGTCGTCGATCTGCGGGGCGTAGATGCCGAAGATCCGCTCGAGCTCGGACACCGGATCGATCTCGCGCCAGTCGACCCGCAAGTCGACGATCGGCCAGGGGACCTCGCGGACCACGAGCAGTCCGGCCGAGTGGATCGGCCCCGCTTCCCCGCCGCGCTCTGCGCCGGCGCGCAGCGCCCGCAACAGGCGCGCCGCGAGATGACCCTGCGCCGCCTCGAAGGCCCCTATCATGGCGCCCGGTACGTTTTCGTTGGCGAGTAGATTTCCGGCGGCTGCGGCGTGCTCGCCGACGCTGGCCGCGACCAACCCGAGGGTACGGGCGCCCGAATGCACGGCCGGCGGCCCGGCGGTCCCGATCACGAGGAGCTGACGGTAGGCGCCGTAGGAGGTCGCCCGCAACGCGGCCTCGAGAGCCTCGCCCGCGCCGTGGCCACGCGCCATCGCATCGAGGATGGCGGGCCCGAGCGCGGGATCGGTGATGTTCTGGGTCGCGACCGCGCCCGTGCCGGCGCGCGCATGTGCGCAGCGCGCTGCCACGGCAGGCGACGAGGAGGCGATGGCCATGCCGAACAGGCGGGCGTCCGGGGTGCGCGCGACAATCGAGAGAGTCACCCTTCAGGCTCCGTCGGGAATCACCGCGATCACATCGACCTCGACCAGCCATTCGGGACGCGCGAGCCCGGCGACCACGACGCCGGTAGAGACCGGATAGACGCCTTTCAGCCAGCGGCCGACGGTCGGATACACCGCCTCGCGAAAGCGCGGGTCGGTCAGGTAAATGGTGACTTTGCAGATGTGCTCGAGGCGCCCCCCGGCCTCCTCGAGGAGCTGATTGATGTTCGCCATCGCCTGCTCGGCTTGGGCAGACGGATCGCCGATGCCGACATTGACCGCCGTATCGAGATCCTGGCCGACTTGGCCGCGCACGAACACCATGCGGCCGCGGGCGACCACGACCTGGCACAGGTCGTTGTCGAGCTGCTGTTCCGGATAGGTATCGCGCGTGTTGAACTTACGTAGTCGTGTGTGCATGGGAGACTCCAAAGAACGAGCGGCAATGACCGGCGAATGCTTGCGCCGCCGGACTCGACGGGACGCCGGACCGCGTGGCCAGCACCAATCGGCTGGTCGCGGCCGCGCTCGCGAGCGGCCTCGTCACGAGCGCCCTGCCATCATAAGACATGTTGTTCGCAGGTTTGGTAGCGAGCAGGCCGTAGCCGAGCCCGTGCCCGACCAGGCCGCGCACCATCTCGAGCGACCTCGTGCGCTGGCCGATGCGCGGTGCGAGGCCGTGCGCGCGGAACAGCGACAGGAAATAGTCCCGGCTCGGCTCCAGATCAAGGAGGATCAAAGGCTCGGAGGCGAGATCCTCGAGCGTCAGGGCCGAGCGGTCGGCGAGCGGGTGGCCTTCGGGCAGGAGCACGTAGGGGACGAGCTCGGCGAGCCGCTCCGCGCGGATTCCCTCGCCGAGGTAAAAATCATAAAGGAGCGCGACCTCGACCTCGCCGCTGCGCAAGCTCGCGAGCAGATGGCGCTGATCCGCCTCGAGCAGCGACAGCGAGAAGGCAGGGTCGAGCTTCGTCATGCGCGCCACGATCGCCGGAACGATGTACGGCGCGAAGATCTGAAAGCATCCGAGCGCGAGCGTTCCGCCCGAGGCTTCGGGGTCGGCCGCGGCGGCGCCCGGCGCATGGAACCGCTGCGGAACTCCGTAGGCGCGGTTCGCGTAGATGAGCGGAGCGCCGCCACCCGCGATGAAAATGTCCTGTACAGAACCGAATACGACGAAATGCGATCCCACCCGCTCGCTCGCGATGACGCGGCAATCGAACGCGACCAGCGCATCGACCACGCGCGGCGCCCCGGTCACCTGCGTCGTCCAGCGCGAGCAATCGAACTTCGAGCCGCCCCGCGCCGTGGTGCGGCCCGCGAAGCTTTCCGAGATATGCGTCTGATCCTCGCGCAGCACGTTGACGCAGAATGCGCCGTTCTCGAGCACCGCGCTCGCGACCGGGCTCAAGTGGTGAATGCACACGAGCAGCGTCGGTTGCGGCGTATCGGCAGAGACCGAGACCATCGCTGAGACGGTCACACCGTGCCGGCCCGCCGGTCCGTCGGTGGTGACGACATTGACCGTGCACGCGGCATGGCTCATGCCGTTCAGAAAGCGCCTGCGCAGCAGGCCGTCCTCGTGCGCGGACTCCGCCGCCGCAGCGCTCGCGGCCATGCTAAGCCGCCTCCCCCGCCGCCGGCGCACCTGGCTTGCGCACCTGCCCGGCGAACCACTGATGGACAGCCCGGTCGCCGCTCGGCCGATCGCCCTTCTGGTGCACCTTCTCGGATAGGTCGGCGGCCTTGCGCACGAAATCCAGCGGACCGTTCCAATCGAAGTTGCGGTACACGGCGGCGAGATGCGCGAAGGGCGGTGACTGCGCGAAGAGCTGGAATGTCAGCCGGTGGCCCGCGTAATCGGAGTTCAGCAGATCGCGCGCGAACGCGAGCAGCTTGCGCCGGTCCTCGGCCACCCAGTTCTCGTTGACCGAGTAGTACTTGTCGAGCCAGGGCTTGGTCTCAGGTGCCTCGAACGCCGCCTTGTCCGGCGTGACGCAGATCTGCCCGCCGCACAGCTCGCGCGCGATGTGCATCATCTCGTGCAGCTGGGAGCAGGCGAGCACCCGTCCGGTGTAGAGCAGCGATTGATTGGGCATGAGCAGCCCCGCCGGGCTCTTTTCCGCGAGCGCGATCGCCGCCGTGAGGTGCGCGTTGATGCCCTCGCGGTACACGGCCAATTGTGCGAGCTTCTCCTGCACGGCCTGCTGATGATCCAGGCCAGTCTGCCGCGCGTTGTAGAGCGCCGCGCCGATCATCATGTCCGCGAGCTTCAAATTGCGCTGCACGAAGGCGAACGCCGAGTAGCGATGCAGCGTCGCTCGGATGAAGGCCGCCGCCTTGGTGTGGCGATAGAACAGCACGTTCTCCCAGGGGATGAGCACGTTGTCGAAAATCACCAGCGCGTCGATCTCATCGAATTTATTGGCGAGCGGATAGTCCTCGGCCGGCGCGCGCCCCGCGAATCCCGTGCGGCAGATGAATTTGAGGTTGGGCGAGCCCAGGTCGCAGATGAATCCGAGCGCATAGTCGGAGAGCGCCGAGTTGCCCCAGTTGGCGATGGTGGGCTTGGTGAACGCCTGGTTGGAGTAGGCGGCGGCCGTTTCGTATTTCGCACCGCGCACCACGATGCCGGCGTCGGTCTCCTTGACGACGTGCAGCAGCATGTCGGGATCCTGGTCCTGAGGCGACTTGGAGCGGTCGCCCTTCGGGTCGGTGTTCGCGGAGACGTGGAAGGGATCGCCCTCGGCGACGCGCTCGATGTGCCGGCGGATGTTGGCCGAGAACTTGGGATCGACCTCGTTGAGCACGTCCTGGCCGTCGTAGAGCGACCACATCTCGCCCACGGTCTCATCGCCCACGCGCGTCACCACGCCGCCGAGAGCCTCGAGCATGGTGTCGGTCGCGCGGCGCTTGTCCCACCAGTCCTGCTGCGTGCGCGGCAGCTTGTTGGCGACGGCGTTGCGCGCGCCGTTCTCGCTGAAGGTCAGGATGTCGCGCGTAGCAGCCTCGTGCTGCATGTCGTAGATCCGCGCGCGGATGTCGACGACCGGTTTCAGCATCGGGTGGCGCGTCACATCCTTCACGCGCTCGCCGTTGATGTACACCTCGCGGTTGTCGCGGATGGAATCGAGGTACTGTTGGCCGGTTCGAATCATGGCGTGCTCCAATAAGAGGCGGCCCGCGAGGCAGGGGCGCATGAGGCTCATGATCCCTCAAGCGCGGCTTCAGATAAACTAGTGAATTGTTGCGAATTGATTCCGAATTTCAAAAGCAGAGCCGCCGGTCGGCCGGCGACGCCCGGCCGCGGCAGAATGGGCGCGGGGGTTGCCGGGGGCGGCGTTGCGGCGCAGGGCCTTGATTGACAAGGCCGAGGCAGGTGCGTAGATTTCTGCGCCTCTTCGGTGGACCCATCTTGCCCAGGTGGCGGAACTGGTAGACGCGCTGGTTTCAGGTACCAGTGGAGCAATTCGTGGAGGTTCGAGTCCTCTCCTGGGCACCAACACCCCTTCCGCGCCCGTTCGCCGCGGTT
>JBEKVP010000048.1:0-9734 GCA_049513935.1 Steroidobacteraceae bacterium | reverse complement strand
ATTTCACCGACTGATAGATCGGCGCCACCAGCGCTCGGTTGTCCGCCGGCACGTCGACCTCGGGCGGGTGATTGACGAAGGTTTGATTTTTCATACGGCAACGATAGTCGAGCCGTGGGCTCATGGAAAGCAAGCGGGTACACTGGCGGCGCGATGAGCGCTCTCCCCGAACCAGACCGCATCGAATCTCCGGAACCGGCGGGCGCTGGGCCGCCGGCGCGGTTGCGCGAGATTCCCTACAACTACACCTCGCTCGCCGACCGCGAAATCGTCATCCGCTTGCTGGGCGAGCCGGCGTGGGAGTTGCTCGACCAGCTGCGCCTCGAGCGGCGTACCGGGCGCTCGGCCCGGATGCTCTACGAGGTACTCGGCGACATCTGGGTAGTGGATCGGAACCCCTTTCTGCAAGACGATCTCATCGACAACCCGAAACGCCGCCGGCAGCTGGTCGAGGCCCTGCATCATCGGCTGCGCGAGGTCGAGAAGCGACGCGACCCCGCGGACGAGCGGCGCGGCGGCAAGGTATTGCAGCTGCTCTCCGCCGCCCGCGCCGCGGTAGAGCGCTTCGAGCAGCAATTCCCCGAGATCGTCTCGATGCGCAAGCGGGCGCGGCGCGCCTTCGCGCCGCATACGCGGCCCGACAACATCCATTTCGACGCCTATGCGCGCGTCGCGCACGTCACCGACGCCACCGACTGGCGGGTCGAATTGCCGTTCGCGGTGTTGACGCCCGACGCAGAGGCGGAGATCCCGCACCTCGTGCGCGCCTGCATCGAGCTCGGCTTGACGGTCATCCCGCGAGGCGGCGGCACGGGCTACACCGGCGGCGCGGTGCCGCTCACGCCCTGGTCGGCGGTGATCAATACCGAGAAGCTCGACCACGTCGGCGCCGTCGAGTGGCAGGCGCTGCCGGGCAGGGAGGTCGCCGTTCCGACCGTGTTCACCGAGGCGGGCGTCGTCACGCGGCGTGTGAGCGAGGCGGCGGAGCGCTCGGGGCTCGTATTCGCGGTCGATCCGACCTCCGCCGACGCCTCCTGCGTGGGCGGCAACATTGCCATGAACGCCGGCGGCAAGAAGGCGGTGCTGTGGGGCACCGCCGTCGACAATCTCGCGTGGTGGCGCATGGTCGACCCGGCGGGCAACTGGCTGGAGGTGGCCCGCCTCGACCACAACTTGGGCAAGATCCACGACGTGCTCGTCGCGAGCTTCGAGCTCACCTGGAAGGACGGGCGCGCGCCTCCCGACGAGGCGAGGGTGTTGCGCAGCGAGCGGCTGAGCGTCGACGGAGCGAAGTTTCGCAAGGCCGGTCTCGGCAAGGACGTCACCGATAAATTCCTGGGCGGGTTGCCCGGCGTGCAGAAAGAGGGTTGCGACGGCCTCATCACCTCGGCGCGCTGGATCCTGCACGCAACGCCCGAGCACATGCGCACGGTGTGCCTCGAGTTCTTCGGCCAGGCGCGCGACGCCATTCCCGCCATCGTAGAGATCAAGCGCTATCTCGACGCCCAGACCTCGCGGACCGGGACCACCCTCGCCGGTCTCGAGCATCTGGATGAGCGCTACCTGAAGGCCGTCGGCTACAGCACCAAATCGAAGCGCGGTGCGCTGCCCAAGATGATCCTGCTCGGCGACATCGCCGGCCAGGATGCCGCCGCGGTCGCGGCCGCCGCCTCGGAGATCGTGCGGCTCGCAAATTTGCGTGCGGGCGAGGGTTTCATCGCCGTGGGAGCCGCGGCGCGCCAGCAATTCTGGCGCGATCGGGCCAGGACCGCGGCCATCGCCAAGCACACCAATGCGTTCAAGATCAACGAGGATGTGGTCATTCCGCTCGAACGCCTGGGCGAGTACACCGATGCGATCGAGCGTATCAATATCGAGCTCTCCATCCAGAACAAGCTGGAGCTGGCCGACGAGCTCGAGCGTTACTTCTCCGGCGCGGATTTGGGCGGCGCCGACAGCCCGCTCCCGGAGCGGCGCGAGGAGGCCCGGGCGCTCATCGCGCGCGTGCGGGCGCGCTGGCTGGGGCTCCTCGAGGCGCTCGATGCGCCGTTGGGGTCGGTACGCGCGCAGCTCAACGCGCTGGGCGCCGCGTTCCCCGAAAGCGCCGCGGGCACGGTATTCGAGCGGCTTCAGGACCACAGCGTCCGCGTGAGCTGGAAACAGGAGCTGCGCGCCGAGCTCGGGCATCTCTTCGTCGGCGCCGCCGCGGCCCCGATCCTCGCCGCCTGCGACGCCGTGCACCGGCGCGTGCTGCACGGGCGCATCTTCATCGCTCTGCACATGCACGCCGGCGACGGCAACGTGCATACCAACATTCCGGTCAACTCGGATGATTACAGGATGCTGCAAACCGCGAACCGCGCGGTCGCACGCATCATGCGCATCGCGCGCAGCCTCGACGGCGTGATCTCGGGCGAGCACGGCATCGGCATCACCAAGCTCGAACATCTCACCGAGGCGGAGCTCGCCGCGTTCCGGTCCTACAAGGAGCGCGTCGATCCGGAGGGGCGCTTCAACCGGCACAAGCTCATGGTAGGGAGCGATCTGCGGCGGGCGTATACACCGAGCTTCGGCCTCATGGGCCACGAATCGCTGATCATGCTCAAATCCGACATCAGCTCGATCTCGGACGCGGTCAAGGATTGCCTGCGCTGCGGGAAATGCAAACCAGTCTGCGCGACGCACGTGCCGCGCGCGAATCTGCTCTACTCGCCCCGCGACAAGATCCTCGCGACCTCCCTCCTGATCGAGGCATTCCTTTACGAGGAGCAGACGCGGCGCGGAATCGCCATCCAGCACTGGGACGAGCTCGCCGACGTCGCCGAGCACTGCACCGTGTGCCACCAGTGCGCATCCCCCTGCCCGGTCGACATCGATTTCGGCAAGGTGTCGATGATGCTGCGCGACTGGCTGCGGCGCATGGGCAAGAAGCGCTTCAATCCCGGCACGGCGGCATCGATGTTTTTCCTCAACGCCACCAATCCCCGGACCGTCAAGCTGGCGCGCAAGCTGATGATCGACTGGGGCTACCGGTTGCAGCGGCTCGCGAACCGGGCGCTCAAGCCTTGGGCCAGCGCACAGACGCGCCATCCGCCCTCGACCACCGGCAAGCCGGTCCTCAAGGAGCAGGTGATCCACTTCGTCAACAAGCGCATGCCGGGCGGACTACCGAAACGCACCGCGCGGGCGCTTCTCGACATCGAGGACCGCAAGTACGTTCCGATCATCCGCGATCCCAAGAACACGACGAGCGAGTCGGAGGCGGTGTTCTACTTTCCCGGATGCGGATCGGAACGCCTGTTCTCGCAGGTCGGGCTCGCAACCCAGGCCATGCTGTGGCATGTCGGCGTGCAAACCGTGCTGCCCCCCGGGTATCTGTGCTGCGGCTATCCACAGCGCGGCGCGGGCGAGTTCGACAAAGCCGAGAAGATCATCACCGACAACCGCGTGTTGTTCCATCGCGTCGCCAACACGCTCAACTACCTCGACATCAGGACAGTGGTCGTGAGCTGCGGTACGTGCTTCGATCAGCTACAAGGCTATGAATTCGATCAGATCTTTCCCGGCTGCAAGATCATCGACATCCACGAGTACCTGATGGAGAAAGGCGTACGGCTCGAGGGCGTCACCGGGACGCGCTACATGTATCACGACCCGTGCCATTCGCCGATGAAGAAGCACGACCCGCTCACGGTGGTCAACACGCTCATGAACAGCCAACTCAACGGCCCGGTGGCGAAGAACGACCGTTGCTGCGGGGAATCGGGCACCTTGGCGCTGGCGCGGCCCGACGTATCGACTCAGGTGCGCTTTCGCAAGGAGGAGGAGGTCTTGAGCGGCGTCGGGCGGCTGCGCGCGGACGGCCACCGGGGCGAGGTCAAGGTCCTCACCTCCTGCCCTTCATGCCTGCAGGGGCTGAAGCGCTACAACGACGATGCGGAGCTCGACGCGGACTACATCGTGGTCGAGATCGCGAAGCACCTGCTCGGCGCCGATTGGTTGCCCGACTATGTGCGCCGCGCGAATGCGGGCGGCATCGAGCGGGTGCTCGTCTAGCCCGCCTCGATGTCCTCACCCTCCTCGCACGTTCAACGGGATTGCCGAGGCACGGCCCGCGTGCCGGCATGCCGCCGAGTCAAGATGAGCGCGGACAACGCCGCCAACATCAGCAGATCGATCGCGCCGCCGCCGCCGACGTCGTTCGAGGCTACCACCGTCATCGTCGCCGAGGTCGTGGGCGAATTGCCCGCGGCATTCGCGCAGAACAGCGTATAGGTATAGGTGCCTACCGCGGTAGGGGTGATGGTAAAGGTTCCGCTCGGCGCGACGGTACCGCTGAACCAACCCGCGCCGAGTGCATTCGCGTTTCCGGAAGTCGTGCAGGAGGTCGCATTCACCGAGGTCCACGTAACCGTGGTGGAGGTATCGGCTTGAATGGAAGTCGCGCCCAGGGTGAGCGTGGGCGCCGCAGGAACCGTCAGCGCCGCCGTGACGGTCAGAACGACTGAGGCCGGCGCCGACGCGCCGCCGAGATTGGTGCAGGTAAGCGAGAAAGTCTCGGTTCCCACGGCCGTGGGCGTGATCGTCATGGTTCCCTTCGGGGCGAGCGTTCCACTCCAGCTCCCCGACGCCGTGCAGCTGGTGGCGCCGTCGGAGTCCCATGCAATGGTCGTCGATTTGCCGACTGCCACCGACGAGGATGCGAGGTTCAAGTTCGGCTTCTCCGGCGCGGTTCCCGAAGTGGCGGTGAGAGTCGTCGAAGCGGCCGCCGAGGTGCCGAACGCGTTGGTGCAGGTGAGGGTATAAGTCTGCGTGCCTGCGACGGTCGGTTTCAGCACCAAGCTGCCGCTCGTCGTCTGGGTTCCGCTCCAACCCCCCGAGGCCGTGCAGCTCGTCGCATGGATCGAGGTCCAGGTGAGCGTCGCCGAACTGCCGAGCGGGATGGAGGCCGCCGTCAACGCGAGCGTCGGCACCACCAGCGCTGTATCCGCCTGAATGAAACCGTATCCGGAGTCGAAGTTGGGGGTCGTGCCGCTCATCGCCAGCGCACTCGAGCGCAGCGAGCCGTAGACCTCAGCCGGCGTGACGGTGGGGCTCGCTTGGCGCATGAGCGCGGCGATGCCCGCTGCGTGCGGCGTCGCGGCCGAGGTGCCGAAGAAATTCGGATAGCCGGGGTCATTCTGGCATGCGCTGATCGTGGTGTTCAGCAGCCCGTTCGAGCCGGTATATCCGCCCGACGCCAGGGTGAATCCGAGGAACGTATTGTTGACGCCGTCGGGACCGACGAAGTCCGGCTTCTGACGAACCACCGGCTCGGCGAGCCGCACGCCCGACGTGTCGAAGAGTATGGGTGCGCCGCCGGCCGAGGAGAAGTACTCGAGCGTTGCGGGCGTGGTACCGCACCGCGGCGTATCGAAATAAAAGGCGGCGCCCACGGCCGCGGCCCCGGCAGCGCCCGGATGTCCCTGGATGGTCGCGCTGTTGGTCGCGAACGAGGTGATGGTGCTGCCCAACCCGTCGTCCTCGATCGAGACGATGATGCGGCCGGGCGCGATCGTGCCCTTGGCATTGCTGGCCAGCCCGACGACGATGTTGAAATTCTGCTGCTTGGAGTTTCCCGCGGCATTGGCCGGGTTGCCGATGATCATGATCTGGTACGCATCGACGCCGAGCCCATTCGGTCCGGTGCAGCTTGCCGCATTGCCGTCGTAGTCGGTGATGGTGTCGCTGCCGGTCCCGCCGGTGATGCACAGATCGATGCTGCTGGTGGTCCCGGGACTTCCCGGTGCACCGGTCACGTAGGGCTGATCCCACTCCACCACCACTGCGACGAAATCGCCCGGCGGAATCGCCGGAATGGTCACCGGCAGCGTCGTGGTGTCGGTTGCTCCGGTCGTATCGAAGTTCAGCAAATGCTCGCCTACATTCGCTCCGCTGCTCGACACCGCGGTGAAACTGGGCGCGGTGTTTTCATAGGACAGAGTTCCGTCGTTGCCGGCGGCGGAAAAGTACGCAACACCCTTCGCTTCGACGGCATCGACCGCCTGAGCGACGATTCCGTCCTGAAAGAAGGGCTCGTCGAAATAGCCGACGTCGTCGGCGATGACGTTGGCGCCTGCGGCCGCGAGCGCGCCGATGCCGGTGGCGAAATCCGCTTCGCTATCTTCCGCTGTATAGAACGAAAGACTCGCGCCGGGAGCGACCGCGTGCACGATCTGCAACATCGCCCGGCCCTCGTCGCTGAAGGGCAGTTGTGTCGGTGCGCCGTAGGCCAGGCAGTCGCCGGCGGGGGACGGTACCGACGTGTAGGGTTCCGCGAGCACGTTCACGCCCGACGGCAGCGCGCCGGTCGACACATCCGTGGCGTAGTCGGCGGTGAAGCCGTTGGAGGCATAGCCCTGATTTCCCGAAACCGGCACGCCGCTACCGGGCGCGGCGTACACCGCGTAGCAATTGAAGCTATCGGAGAGCACGCCGACGGTGACCCCGGCACCGGTCAGGGTCGGATAGTCGGCGCGCACCACGCTGCTCGTCTGGGCGTAGTCGCCCTGAGTCGCCACCGGCCCGAAGGCGCGAGTTCGTGGCATTGCGGCGCGGACGGAAACGACCTCGCCGCGAGCGGCGGCGGCCTCGATCTGGTTGACCGGCAGCCAGCCGCCCACGTCATTCGAGTACAGCGCGGCGCGCTCGAGTCCGAGAGCGACCAGTGAGGATTTCAACGCTTGTGGATCGCCGCGCGTCACGGCATCGATCAGTACCAGGGGCGTCGCCGTTGCGGACGCCTGGGCGAACCGCGCGGCCGGGCTCAAGGAATGCAGATCCGCGAGCACATGGCCCGGACGCGCGAGGGAGACGTGCCGCGAGAGATCCGCGAGAATCGAGTCCATTTTCGCGGCGGTGGCGCTGCCCCGCTGCGCGGCGCTGCGGCTGCCGACCACGACGAGGTGCGCGCCGCCCGAGGCCGCCGCGGGGTGCAGGCCGTTCGGCCGCGCAGTAGAGACGGCAGAGGAGGGGGTCGCGGCCACCCACGCGGCCAATGCGACAATTGCAAAGAAACGTAAACCCATCCCTACTCTCCCACGATTCCGGTGTGCCGCAGTCCTAACCTAGGACTGGGCAGTCCGGCAAAAGTTTGGCGTCCGGTCGAAGTTTTGCGGTGCCCGAAATATTAGTCGGCGGCCTTTTCGAGTCTGGCGGCGCGCGACAGCCAAAAGCTCACTCCCACGATCATCATCGTCACGACGGCGATGGTGAACGTCGCCAGCACATTGATCTCGGGGCTCACGCCGAGCCGAACCTTCGAGAACACCACCATCGGCAGCGTGCTCGATCCGGGGCCGGCGGTAAAGCTCGAGATCACCAGATCGTCCCAAGAGAGCGTGAATGCCAGGAGCCATCCGGAGAGGATGGCGGGAAAAATGATGGGCAGCGTGATGACGAAGAACACCTTGACAGGCAGCGCGCCCAGGTCCATGGCCGCCTCTTCGAGGGCCGTGTCGAAGGTCGCCATGCGCGACTGCACCACCACGGTGACATAGGCCATCGAGAAGGTCATGTGCGCGATGGTCATGGTGGTGAGCCCGCGACCCGCCGGCCAGCCGATCAGCTGCTCCAGCGCGACGAACAGAAGCAGCAGCGACAACCCGGTGATCACCTCCGGCATGACCAGTGGCGCCGTGGTCATCGCGTTCAAGGTGAAGCGGCCGCGGAACTGCGAGAAGCGCGCGAGCCCGAATCCCGCAAGAGTGCCCAGGATCACGGCGCCCGAGGCGTTGATCACCGCGACCTTGAGCGAGATCCAGGCGGCGTCGAGGATCTCCTCGTTGTGCAGCAGCGAGTAGTACCATTTGAGCGTGGGCGAGTTCGCCGCATCCCACACCGTGACGAGCTTCGACGCGTTGAACGAGAACACCACCATGGACAGGATCGGGATGTACAGGAACGCGAATCCGAACGCCAGGCAGGTGACGATGAAATACGAGCGGCGGTAATTCATCGAGCACCCGCCGATTCGCGCGCCTGCACGCTCTGGTACCACATCATGAACGGCACCAGCAGAACGAGAAGCAGGATGGCCACGGCGCTCGCCACCGGCCAGGCGCGGTTCGAGAAGAACTCATCCCACAGCACCCGTCCGATCATGAGCGCATTGGGGCCGCCGAGAAGCGCCGGGATCACGAACTCGCCGACCGCCGGAATGAACACCAACATCGAGCCCGCGAGGATGCCGTTGCGCGACAGCGGCAGCGTGATCTTGTAGAACGCTTGCCAGGGCCGGCAGCCGAGATCCTCCGCGGCCTCGAGCAGCTGCCAGTCCATTTTCTCGAGATTGGCGTAGAGCGGCAGGATCAGGAACGGCAGGTACGAGTAGACGATGCCGACATACATCGCGAACGGCGTATAGAGCATGGTGAGCGGCTCATGGATGAGGCCGAGCCAGATGAGCACGTTATTGATGACGCCGTTCGCCTTCAACAGGCCGATCCACGCGTACACCCGCAGCAACAGCGAGGTCCAGAACGGCAGCACCACCAGCAGAAGCAGCACGTTGCGGGTCGTCGAGGCCGAGCGCGCGATGCCGTACGAAATCGGGTACCCGATGACGAGGCACAGGAGCGTCGAGATGAACGCGACCTTGATCGAATTCAAGAGCGCGTGTATGTAGAGCGGATCCGTGAACAGGAACGCGTAATTATTCAAGTTGATCTTGATCGCGAGCGAATTCTTCCCGATCCATTCGATCAGCGGCTTGTAGGGCGGGATCGCCAGATCGATGTCGGAGAAGGAGATCTTCAGGACGATGACGAACGGGACGACGAAGAACAGCAGCAGCCACAGATAAGGCAGGGTCACCACCAGGCCGCGCCCCGAGACGCCGATCTTGCTCAACGAGCGCAGGGATTTCATCGATTCATCGGGTCACGACCACCGGACTCGACGCATCCCAGGAGAGGTACACCTGCTGATCCCAGGTGATCGCCTCGGCATGGCGCGAGGTGTTCGGTTGCGTGACGCGCACGACCTTCCCGGTCGCGAGCTTGACCAGATAGATCGATAGGTCGCCGAGATAGGCGATGTCCTGCACCGCTCCGCGCACCAGGTTGTCGTTGCCGTGACCGGTGCTCGCCGGCGCGGCCGTCGACATGAAAATCTTCTCGGGACGGATCGCCGCCCACACGGTGGCCTCGGGCGCCGCGCTGATTCCATGGCTCACATAGATGGTGGCGCCGAGCTCTGCGGAGCCGATGCGCACGTATTCGGGCTCGTCCTCGAGGAGCTTGCCCTCGAAGATGTTGACCGAGCCCACGAAATCCGCGACGAACTTCGAGGACGGAAACTCGTAGATCTCGGAGGGCGTGCCGGCTTGAACGATCTCGCCGTGATCCATCACTCCGATGCGGCTTGCGAGCGTCATCGCCTCTTCCTGATCGTGCGTGACGACCAGGAAGGTCACCCCGAGCTTGTCCTGCAGGCCGATCAGCTCGAACTGGGTATGCTCGCGCAGCTTCTTGTCGAGAGCGCCCAGGGGTTCGTCGAGCAGGAGGATCTTCGGACGCTTCACCAGCGAGCGCGCCAGCGCGACCCGTTGCTTCTGTCCGCCGGACAGCTGGTGCGGCTTGCGCTTTGCGAATCCGCCGAGCTTGACGAGCTCGAGCATGGTGGCGACCCGCTCCGCGATCTCAGCCTTCGGAACGCCGTCCTGTTTCAGCCCGAAGGCGACGTTTTGCTCGACG
>JBEKVP010000047.1:0-9986 GCA_049513935.1 Steroidobacteraceae bacterium | reverse complement strand
CCGCGAGCACCGACACACCCGCGCGTAGCGCCTTCTGCACGAGCTCGAAGCTCGCCCGCCCGCTCAGCAGCACGAGGTGATCGGTGAGGGGCAGGCGGCCCGCCAAGAAACTCTCTCCCACGAGTTTGTCGAAGGCGTTATGACGACCGACATCTTCGGCGGCCGAGATGAGATTCCCCGCAAAGTCGACCAGCGCGGCGGCGTGGATCCCGCCCGTGTCGCCGAATTTGGATTGCGACTGGCGCATGCGCTGCGGCAGGCGCAGCAATACCGACAGCTCGATCCGCGCAGAGCCTGCGATGCGCGTGGCGGCGGCGCGGGCGACGGCGGCATCGAGGCTCGTGGTGCCGCACACGCCGCAACTCGAGCCGGCGGAAAAGCGCCGCGGCGAGACCTGCGCCTCGAACGAGACATCCGGGCACAAGCGCACGTTGACGACGTTCGGCCGGCGGGTGCTTGACTCGATCGCTTCGATGTCCGATGCCCGATTGACCACGCTCTCCCCGTACAGAAGCCCAGCCGCCAACCACTCATCGTCCCCCGGCGTTCTCATGGTCGTGCCGAACGACACGGGCTCGGGCCCGAAGGCCGGATGGTGCAACTGGAATTCGAGCGGCGCCTCGACGGCGACTCGATCGTCCTCAGCTATCCGAGCGCCCGGCTTGAGACGCAGCACCCGCACGCGGAGGGTGCCTGCGGCGGCCGATGTGCCGGCACTGGCTGACGCCGCCGAGGCGGCGGGGGAGGCGGCGGGGGAGGCCGGGGTGGATGCCGGGGGGGTTTTGCTCAAAACCATGGCCAATGATACCGTTCAGCCGCTCTGATACGTACTTTCGGGGGACGCCATGTCGAAATCTGCAGATCTCAAGGCCCGCAAAACGGCAGCCGTGCCCAACGGCGTGAGCTCCAAGGGTATTTACGTCGCCAAGGCCGAGAACGCGGAGATCTGGGACGCCGACGGCAAGCGCTTCATCGATTTCGCCGCGGGTATCGCGGTCGTCAACACTGGCCACCGGCACCCGAAAATCATGGCCGCCGTCGCCGAACAGGCGCAACTGTTCGCGCACACCTGCTTTCACGTTCTCTCCTACGAATCCTATGTGCGTCTCGCCGAGCGGTTGAACGCGCTCGCGCCCGGCGATTTCGCGAAGAAGACTCTGCTCCTGTCAACCGGAGCCGAGGCGCTCGAGAATGCCGTCAAGATCGCGCGATATCACACGAAGCGCTCGGCGATCATCGCCTTCTCCGGCGGCTTCCACGGCCGCACCTTGATGACCATGGCGCTCACCGGCAAGGTGATGCCCTACAAGCGCGGCTTTGGGCCGTTCCCGGCCGAGATCTATCACGCCGAATTTCCGTTGCCCTATCGCGGCGTGACCACCGAACAAGCGCTCGCGGATCTGGAGCGGCTGTTCCACGGCGACATCGATCCCAAATCGGTGGCGGCCATCGTGATCGAGCCCGTGCAAGGCGAAGGCGGATTCAACGTGGCGCCGTTCGATTTCCTGCGCGCGCTGCGCCGGGTGTGCGATGAGCACGGCATCGTGCTCATTGCCGACGAGGTGCAGGGTGGCATCGCACGCACCGGCAAGATGTTCTCGATCGAGCATTCCGGCGTCGTCCCGGACCTCATCGCCACGGCCAAGGGGCTGGGCGGCGGCTTTCCGCTGTCCGGCGTGACGGGCCGGGCAGCCATCATGGATTCCGCCCATCCGGGCGGTCTCGGGGGGACCTACGGCGGCAATCCGATCAGCGTGGCGGCGGCCCACGCCGTGCTCGACGTGATCGAGGCCGAGGATCTGTGCGGGCGGGCGCTGCGCGTCGGACAGAAAATGCGCACGCACCTCGAAGCGCTGCAGAGGGAAATCCCGGCCATCGGCGACGTGCGCGGTCTCGGTGCGATGGTCGCGTTCGAGCTGGTCAAGGATCCGAAGACCAAGGAGCCCGACGCCGCGCTCACCGCGGCGATTCTGGCAAGCGCGGAGAAGCGCGGGTTGGTGCTGTTGTCGTGCGGCACCGAGGCGAATGTGGTGCGTCTGCTCGCTCCGCTCACCATCCCCGATCCAATCCTGGAAGAAGGTCTTAAGATTCTGTCCGCGGCGGTGAAGGACGCGAGCGGATTCGAGTCCAAACGCGCGGTCGCCTGACCCGTCCGGCTACAAGCGCAGCGACGCGGTAATGCCGAAGGTGCGCGGGCGCCAGGTGAAGTCGTTCTCCTGCGGGCGCAGCGCGAGAGCGTTGGGGTCGACCTGGGCCTGGGCATAGTTGATGGTTGGAAACTTGTTGAACAAGTTGTCGCAGAACGCCGAGATGTCCCAGGGGCCGAGCTTCACGCCCGTTCGCGCCGAGGTATAGCTGGTCGCGGGCAACGTGTAGGAATAGCCGTAGTCGTACTGGCTGCTGCGCGGATCTTGCACCGGGGCGAGCCAGGGATTGCGGCTGGTGTATTCCCAGTCGAGGCGCACGAATGCATCGTGCTCGAACGCCTTGAAGGCATACTGCGGACCCGCTGTGACGCTCCACGGGGGGCTCGTCCCGGGCGCGTAGTCGATGGCCGCGTTGCCTGAAATGGCATCGCCCGCGACAGCGATGTTGCCGAGCGAATTTTTGGTGAAGCGCGCATTGGTGTAACCGGCCGTGAACTCGAGTGTGAGGCCGGCGCCCAAATTGGTATCGAGCTGAAAATCGAAACCCTTGGCGACCGCGGTGCCCAAGTTGTCGGTGAACTGCAAGCCGCAATCGCCCGCGATGTAGACGTTCTGCTGAATGTTGTTCCACTGGATGTAGTACACGCTGGTCGCGATCTTGACGCGATCGGCGATGTTGTTCTTGGCGCCAATCTCGTAGCTGTTCGTGCTGTCCGGGTTATAGGACGCCGGCGCCTTCCCATTCGCGAATCCCTCCGCGACGAGGCCGTCGTAGCACGTCGGGATGAGGGGCGCATTGAAGCCGCCGGGCCGAAATCCCTTGGCATAGGTGAAGTACACCAAGTCATTGGGGTCTATCTGCCAATCGAGGCCGACCCGCGGCGTGAACGAGGTGTTCGACTGCTTTCCGGCCGCGGGGTAGGCGCCGTAGTTCTCGTAGCCATTCGAGTAGTGATTGAGAGAGAAACCGAGCTTCGAATAACGCAGCCCCGTGACCAGCGACAGGTCGCCGACGAGCTTGGTCGTCGCCTCGCCGTATCCCGCGATCTGCCGGTCGTAGCTCTTGTTGTAGTTGTAATAAATGGAGCAATTAGGAATGGCCGGCCACGGTGTGGTCGCAACGTTGTAAGGCGAGCTACCACAGACGTACGGAACGGGAGCATAGGGTGGAGGCGGAGGATAGTACCCGAAATAGGATTGCGCAGTCCCCAAGCCCAAGACGTTGTTGAACAGGGAATTGATTTGTGGATCGGTCAGGTTCTCGACCGAGAGCTCCTGAGCGAGCGACCAAAATATACCCGCGGTCCAACGCACTCGCGCGTCGGCATCGTTCGATTGCACGCGGAACTCCTGGACGTAGCTGCGCTGGTTATTGGTCATCTTGTTGGGAGTCGCATAGCCAGCATAGCCCGCGGGCATATTGAGGCGGGAGAAGCTCAGCAGCGGAAACCAAGCGCAGCCGGGCTGAGAGGCGCTCGAGCAGGGCGTTTGCGACTCGTAGTAGGTCAGGTCGAAAGCGGTTCCCTGATAGGAGTCAGTCTCGTTACGATGGTAGTACGAGGAGTTCGAGATAAAGGTCACCGGCCCGAGATCGGCCTGGAATTTGAGCGCCGGCAGGTAATAAACATCCCCGATCGGGATGGTTTCCGGCGTGGCATTGTTGAACCGGCCGGCGCCCACGTCCGAGTAGACCGCCCAGTACGTGCCCAAGTCATGTTGCTGGCGGTTCTGGAACAAAATGCTCGGCGTGACCTTGATGCTGTCATTCGGCTGCCACAGAAGCGCGAATCGCGCCGCGGTCGTGCCGGAATAGTTTGCGTTGCTCTCGGTGAGGTTGCCGCTCTGGTCCACGCGATTGATCCAGCCACCGTCGTAGCGGTACCAGATGCTGGCACGGTAGCCGAGCACGCCGTCGATGATCGGGCCCCCGTGCGCGATACCGGCCTCCCCGCTCGGCGCGCCGTACTCGGTGTAGGAGCCCTCGGTGCGGACGTAGGTCGACTCCTGGCTGACGCTGGGCTGCGTCATGATGTAGCGCACCGTGCCGCCCTCGGAGCCGGATCCGAACAGCGTGCCCTGCGGACCGCGTAGCACCTCGATCCGGTCGAGATCGAAGGCCTTGGGCAGCGTCTCGTCGGGGTTGAAGCCGAGCTCACGCATCTGAATCGGTGTGTCGTCGATGTAGATACCGGTCGTGCCCGCGCCCGCGGAGGAGGAAATGCCGCGGATCGAGATCTGGTTGGTGCCCGAGGTGTCGATCGAGACCCCGGGGGTGAAGCGCACCAGCTGGGTGATGTCGCGGATCCCCTTCTCGTCGAGCGCGTCCTGACTGAAAGCGCTGATGCTGATCGGCACCTTGCTGATGCTCTCTTCGCGCCGCGTGGCGGTGACCACGATCTCCTCGAGGGCGCCCGCTGCGGCCGGCGCGCTGGCGGAGTCCTGTGTGTTGGCCTCCGTCGCCGGCGCAGCCGAGGCCGCGAACACGCCCATCGCGGTGCAGAAAAGCAACAAGTGTTCGCGGACAAACGCGGCAAGCAGCTTTGGGCGGGTGGCTGACATCGCATCCCCAGATTTGTTATATGGTCAGATAATTCGGGCGAAGTATCGAACTGCCTCGACCTTAGCACCCGCACAAACTGGGCGCAACCGTCGCGGCTATTTTTGTATGCCCATGTAAATAAAATCGGAAAAAGCGCGCGGCGCGGCGCTTGGCCGTGGGCTACACAACCGCACCGCGGCGCCCGCGAGCTGGTTGTTGCGTCGCACTTACGGGAGGTGCGGGCGCCCGTGCGGCGCTCGGACGAGCGGCGCGGGCGCGCCCTAAGGGGCGCGGGTTATTTGCTCCGATAAATGAACGTCAGGCCGAAGGTGCGCGGGCGGAACGAGAACTCGCGCTGCAGGCGGCTGTAGGGTTCCGTACCGGCGTTCGGATTCCCGTTGATCGACCACTCGTAGTTGGTGATGGTGTGCGAGTCGGTCAGATTGTCGATGAATGCCTCGAGCTGCCAACCGGCGAGACTCGTCCCTGCGCGAAAGGAAGCGAAGTGCGTCGAGGACAGCGTGTAATTGTTCGGATCGTACTGCAGCGTCCTCGGGTCCTGGCCCGGCGACGGCCATTTCGCGCGGCTTTCGTATTCATCGTCCACGCGGGCGAACGACTCGTGCGCCAGCACCTCGAACTTGTACTCGAGGCCCACTGAGACAGTATACGGAGCCCCGGGCTGGCCGCTCTGGCCGGTGATCGCATCGCCCGCCGAGACCACCGGTCCGGTGACTTCACTCGACGACAGCGTTGCGTTCTTCGTATACCGCGCATCGGTGTAGCCCGCGGCGATTTCGGCCGTGAAATCATCGGTGAAAGCGATATCGGCCTGGACATCGGCGCCCTTGGCAACCGCCTGGCCCAGGTTGTCGATGAACGAGATCTCGCAAATCGGCGGCACGACGGTTTGCTGGATGTTGTTCCAGCGAATGTAGTAAATGCTGCTCGCGATCTTTACGCGATTATCCAGATTGTTCTTCGATCCGATCTCGAAGCTGTTGACGGTGTCCGAATTGAACGTCGCCGGCGAGTTCTTGATGCCGAAATTCTGGAAGTCGATGGAACAGGCGGCATATGGAACGGGATTGTTGGCGCCGCCCGGACGAAAGCCCTTCGCGTATGTGAAATAGTACAGATCGTGCGGATCATACTGATAGGAAAGACTGACCTTCGGCGTGACCGAGGTTTCCTTCTTGTCACCCTCATTGGCCTGGGGCGGAAGGAACAACTGCGGGCCGCCGGTCAGGGTATTGAACGAAAATTCGGTTCTCGAGACGCGCAGGCCGACCGTCGTCTTCCATTGGTCGGTGAACGAGTAGGTTCCCTCGCCAAACCAGGCGAGTTGCTTGTCCTCGGAGAATGTCTGCAGGAAATACGAGTCGAACGGGAAGCGCGGATCATAGAGCGTCGGCGTCGGGGTCGCGCAGCCCGGCGGCGTGCACAGAAACTCCTGGCCGTAGGGCAGGCCGGCAACCGCTTGAGAAAATGCGTTGAGCTGGGGATCGTGGATCTGCTCCAGATATTGCTGGTGATTCATGCCGAAGAAGAGGCCCGTCGTCCAGATCAACCGAGCGCTCGGGTCGTTCGACTGCAGGCGGATTTCCTGAGCGAAGTTCTGCTGGTCGTTGTTGATCGAGGCCGGCGAGTAATAGCTCGTCAGGCACGGCTGCGCGGGCTGCCCATTCGCCTCCTGGATCGCCAGCTGCTGCGCACAGGTCGGCAGGTGCAGACCGGTACCGGATATCAGCGGGGAAGGGATGCCGCCGCCGTTGGCGGCCAGGCCGCCGTTGAAGAACTCTTGATAGAAGCCCAGGTTATAGATCGTGCCGTCGTAACCGGTGACCTCCGAGCGCCTGAAATACGAGGTGTTCGAAATCAGCTTCGCGAAGCCGACATCGCCTTGCATCTTCAGTGCCGTGACGTAGTAGATGTCGGGATCGGTGCGCTGAGTCGGGTTCGCATCGACGTACCGGTTGGAGCTCGGGTTCGAATAGATGCCCCAGTAGTTTTCGACGTCGTTGCGGTATCGATCCTGGTAATAAAAGCTCGGCGTGATGTCCCAGCCCTCGGCCGGTTCCCAAATCGTCGCGATACGGAACAGTTTGGTCTGATCATAGTTCGCATTTTTCTGCTGCAGTTCGAGCGAATAGGGATCGATGCGATCGATCCAGCCGCCGTCATAGCGGTACCATGCGGTCACCCGGACGCCGAGGACACCGTCGATCAACGGCGTTCCCGCGGCGATACCGGCCTCGTAGCTCGGGGCACCGCCTTCCGTGTACGAGACCTCGTCGCGGCTGTAGAAGCTCGTCCCCGTCAAGGCGGGCTGGGTCGTGATGTAGCGTACCGTGCCGCCCTCGGAGCCCGAGCCGAACAAAGTACCCTGCGGGCCGCGCAAGACTTCGACGCGATCGAGGTCGAAGGATTTCGGCAATGCTTCGTCGGGATTGAACGCGAGCGCGCGCATTTGAATCGGCGTGTCGTCGAGGTAGATGCCGGTGGTGCCGGCGCCGCCCGTGGAGGCGATGCCGCGGATCGCGATGTTGTTGGTTCCCGAGTTGTCGATCTGCACGCCGGGGGTGAAGCGCGCGACATCCTGGAAGTCCTTGATGCCGCGCATATCCATCGCGTCCTGCGTCAAGGCCGTGACGCTCAACGGCACCTTGCTCAAGTTCTCCTCGTGGCGGGTCGCCGTCACCACGATCTCCTGCAGCGGGCCGGCCTCGGCCGCGGCCGTGTCGCCCGCGGCGGCCGGCGTCGCTGCCGCCGGATCGGCGCGCAGCGGCGAGGGTGCGACGGCCGCGAACACGAGCGCGCCCGCCGCCAGCGCAGCGGCCCGCCATGCGAGGCGCGGCTCGATCAAATCGTCCGCTTGCCGACGTCTCAGCATGATGCATCCCTCGCCATTTTTGAAGCCGCGCCCGTTCGAGCGTGCTTCATTTTGTGTCGGTCGGAGTTCCCTGTGTTTCGGAAGATAGCGGCACCCCAACGCCGCCGTCAACCTGGGAGCTCCTGATTGCGCGCGGGCATCGCAGTTATGGGATCATGGACGCCATGAATACGAGTGCCGATCGGCCGCGCGCCAGGTCGCTCGCCCCGTTGCGGGCGCTGTTGCCGTTTCTGTGGCCCTACCGCGGCGTCGCGGCGGCCGCGCTCGGCGCTCTCTTGGTCGCGACCGCGGCCATGCTGGTGCTGCCGGTCGCGGTGCGGCGGGTCATCGACGTGCTCGCCGACAAGGATGCCGCCACCGTCAATCGAATCTTTCTCGGCTTGCTCGCGGCCGTCGGGATACTCGGCGTATTCGGCGCGCTGCGTTTCTATCTGGTCACATGGGTCGGCGAGCGGGTGATCGCCGACCTGCGCTCGGCCGTTTATCGGCGGGTCGTGCGCATGGACCCGATGTTCTACGAGACGACGCGCGTCGGCGAGGTCCTCTCGCGGCTCACCACGGACACGACGCTGGTCCAGGCCATCTCGGGAGTCAACTTATCCATCATTCTGAGATCGACCTTAAGCCTCATCGGCGCGCTCGTGCTACTCGCCATCACCAGCGCGAAGCTCACGGGCATCATCCTCGTGCTGATACCCGTCGTGGTCGTGCCGCTGATCGCCGTCGGTCGCCGCGTGCGCGGGCTGTCGCGCGCCTCGCAGGATCGGATCGCCGACACGAGCGGGCTCGCGGGCGAGACCTTGAATGCGATCCAGACCGTACAGGCGTTCACGCTGGAGGAGCTGCAGAGCGAGCGGTATCGCAAGGCCGTGGAGGACAGCTTCACCGCCGCGATTCGCCGCACCCGGCTGCGGGCCGCGCTCACGGGGCTCGGCATCTTCATGGTGTTCGCGGCCATCACCTTCGTGCTCTGGCTCGGTGCGCATCAAGTGCTCGCTCGGACCATGACCGGAGGGCAGCTCGCCCAGTTCCTGCTGTACGCCGCGTTCGTCGGCAGCTCGGCGGCGGCGCTCTCGGAAATGTGGGGCGAGGTGCAGCGCGCTGCCGGCGCGATGGAGCGGTTGGCGGAGCTGCTCGAGGCGCGGCCGGCGATCAGCGCGCCGCCGCGGCCGCTCGAGCTGCCGGCCCGGATCCGCGGCATCATCCGCTTCGACAACGTCACCTTCCATTATCCCTCGCGGCCGGAGAGTCCCGCGCTTTCGAATTTCAGTCTGGACGTGACGCCGGGCGAGACCGTCGCCTTCGTGGGCCCCTCGGGCGCCGGCAAAAGCACGACCTTCCAACTGCTGCTGCGCTTTTATGATCCGGACTCGGGGCGCGTGCTGATCGACGACATGCGCCTCACGGATATGCGGCCCGAGGACATCCGCGCGCAGATCGGCCTGGTGCCGCAGGACACGGTGCTGTTCGGCGCGAGCGCGCGCGAGAACATCCGCTACGGCCGCCCGAGCGCGACCGACGCGGAGGTCGAAGCAGCGGCGGTGGTGGCGGCCGCGGACGGCTTCTTGCGCAAGCTCCCTCAAGGATACGACACGTTCCTCGGCGAGCGCGGCACGCGGCTCTCGGGCGGTCAGCGCCAGCGCATCGCGCTGGCGAGGGCGATACTCAAGGATCCGCCGATTCTCTTGCTCGACGAGGCCACGAGCGCGCTCGATGCGGAGTCCGAATTGCTGGTGCAGCAAGCGCTCGAGAAGCTCATGCAAGGACGCACCACCATCATCATCGCGCATCGGCTCGCGACGGTGCTCAAGGCGGACCGCATCGTCGTGATGGACCACGGCCGCAAGATCGCCGTCGGATCTCACGCCGAGTTGCTGCAGCAAAGCCCGCTGTACGCGCGCCTCGCCTCGCTGCAATTCGCGGCGGCGGGCGAGGTGATCGACAGCGCGGCGCGATAGCGCTGCTCCGCGCGGCCGCACCGCCGGCCGGCCGGCGGTGCTAGCGGATGAGCCCCTCGGCTTTCAGCGCCTCGTGCACCTTCGGACGCTGGCTCACACGCGCCGAGTAGGCGGCAAGCACCGGCCATTTCTTGAGATCGATGCCCACGTGGCCCGTCCAGGAGAGAATCGTGAACAAATACGCATCCGCGACCGTGAACGTATCGCCCTGCACGAATTTCTTGTCGCCGAAACTTGCGGACAGCCAATCGAGCTTCTTGTGGATGCTCTCGAGCGCCCCCTTCTTGACGTCGGCCGATGTGTCGGGCGCGAACAGCGGTCCGAAACTCTTGTGGAGCTCCGAGGTGATCCAGTTGAGCGTCTCCATGAGCTTGTAGCGCTCGAAGGTCCCGAAGCGCGGCGCCAGCCCCGAATCGGGCTTCTGATCGGCGAGGTATTGGACGATCGCC
>JBEKVP010000046.1:0-10178 GCA_049513935.1 Steroidobacteraceae bacterium | reverse complement strand
GGCTCCTCGGCGTACTTCAAGTCGACGCCGTAAGCGCTCGTATCCTGCGAGATGACCAGGATCTCCTTGACGCCCGCGCGCGCCAGACCCTCCGCCTCGCGCAGCACGTCGCCGATCGGCCGGCTCTCCAGCCGCCCGCGCATCGAGGGGATGATGCAAAAGCTGCAGTGATGATTGCACCCCTCGGAGATCTTGAGATAGGCGTAGTGCCGCGGCGTGAGCTTCACGCCCGTCTCCGGGATCAGGTCCAGAAACGGCTCGTGCTTCGGCGGCAAATGCTCGTGCACCGCGGCGACCACCTCCTCGTAGCGCTGCGGACCGGTGATCTTCAGCACTTGCGGATGCCGCTCGAGAATCCTCTTGGGCTGTGCGCCGAGGCAACCGGTGACGATCACCTTGCCGTTCTCCGCGAGCGCCTCGCCGATCGCCTCGAGCGACTCATCGACCGCGGCATCGATGAAGCCGCAGGTATTCACCACGACCAGATCCGCATCCGCGTAGCTCGGCGCGACCTCGTACCCTTCCGCGCGCAGCCGCGTGAGGATGCGCTCGGAATCGACGAGCGCCTTGGGGCAGCCGAGGCTGACGAAGCCGACTTTGGGGGACTTGCGGGTAGGAGTGGCCAAGAGAGTGCGGGGCAAAGAGCCATTTTACTCCAAAGCACGCGATTTTCGCTGCAAGAAGCGCGGTGCGGGCCGATAACAGGGATTGGTGCGGCGCCCGCACGGCGGCGCGCGGGAGGGCAAAGCGTTTTTACGCTGGGTTTTCCACTGTCAAATGCTGGCTTGGGAAATCGTGATCCAGTTCTACGAAAGCTCAAGAAACTCGTCGGGTTTCCTCTCAAGAACCGCCGCATCGGTCCGATAAATACCCTTGAATGTGGTCACCGGTCCGCCCGCTCGGCGGGTGAAGTGAGCACAAGAGAACTTGGGGCCTCAAGGGCCGGTAGATCCAAAACGGAGTTTCAGGAGTATCAAATGGCTTTAACACTGAATACCAACGTCGACTCGATCATTGCGCAAAACAACCTCAGTGGTTCGCAGTCGCTGCTCACGCAATCACTCACGCGCTTGTCCTCGGGCTTGCGCATCAACAGTGCGGCCGACGACGCCGCCGGCCTCGCGATCAGCGACCAGTTCACGACGCAGATCAACGGCACGAATCAGGCGATCAACAACGCGAACGACGCCGTGTCCGAGGCTCAGACCACGGCCGGTGCGCTCACCACGATCACCAACAACCTGCAGAGCATCCGCACGCTCGCGGTCGAAGCGGCCAACGGCTCGAACAGCGCTTCGGACCGTCAAGCGCTCGACCAGCAGGTGCAGCAGCAGATCGCTGAAATCACCCAGATCGCGCAGCAGACCACCTTCAACGGTCTGAACGTGCTCAACGGCTCGAGCGGCAATGAGGTATACCAGGTCGGCGCCAACGTAGGCGACACGATCTCCATCGACCTCGCGCAAGGCGTGGGTGCGAATCAGATCGGTCAGACCGCGACGGACACGGGTACGGCGCTCGGCGCAACGGCCGGGTCGGTTGCGACCACGGGCGCCACCGGTGCTCTGACCATTCAGGTCGGCAGCGCTCAGGCAGTGAGCATCGGCGCGAGCTCCACTTATGCAACCGCCGTTGCCTGGCAGGACGGCACCTCCGCCTATGCCAAGGCGGCCGCCATCAATGCGGCCGGCGTCTCGGGGTTGACGGCGACGGCCTCGACCACGGTGACCGACACCGGCTTCACGTCAGTGACCGCCGGCACGGGCGGCGGCGCGAACGATTACAATCTGTCCATCAACGGGGTCGCGATATTCGGCGGTGTGGCCGCCGGCACCGGCACCACCGCATCGGCCATTGCCGCGCAGATCAACCAGTATTCTTCGCAGGACGGCGGCGTGACGGCCTCGCTCTCGGGCGGCACGCTGACCCTGACGGCGGCGGATGGCAGCAACATCGACGTCGCTCAGAGCTTCACCGGCACCGCGGCCGGTGGGTTGGCGATCACCGCAGCCAGCACTGGTACGACGTACCGTGGCCAGGTCACGCTGAATGCCGGTGCGAACATCACCGTGGGCGGCTCGAGCGCCGCCGATTTGGCCGCCGTCGGATTGGCCGCCGGCACGACCACGCTGGCCGCCGGTTCGGCGCTGTCGCAGCAGAACGTGCAGACGGTTGCCGGGGCGAACGCGACCATCCAGTCGGTCGACTCAGCTCTCGCGACAGTCAGCACGTTCCAGAGCCAGCTGGGTGCCATCCAGAACCGCTTCACCGCGGCGGTGAGCAATCTCACCTCGACCAGCCAGAACCTGACCCAGTCTCGCAGCACCATCGAGGATGCGAACTTCGCGCAGGAAACGGCGAATCTGACCCAGGCACAGGTGTTGGAGCAGGCGGGTATCTCGGTGTTGGCGCAGGCCAACCAGCAGCCGCAGCTGATCCTCAAGCTTCTGTCGTAACAGCCGATACCCTGATCGACGGGTAGAAAACCCACGGCCCGGCCGCTCACGCGGCCGGGCCGTGGTTTCACAAGGAACGTTCGAGGAGTATGGCCCGATCCGCGTGATTTGAAGCAGGTGTCATCATGGCGAGCGATGGAAACCCGGTACAGATACCGGCGATAAGCCTCGTGCACGGAAGTCAGGCGCCTACAACGGTCACGGTTCCCGAGTCGAGCGGCAAGGCTTTGCCGCCCCACGGCAGCGCCGCGACGCCGCCGGCCGCTGCTGCCGCGAAATCGAGCGCCTCGAACCGCAGCAACGACCTTCAGGCGCAGGTCGCCTTCCTCAACAAATACCTCAACGACTCGGGCAAACCCGACCAGTTCCGCGTCGCTCCGAACTCGAATTCCATGATGATCCAGGAGGTCAATCCGGCCAACGGCGCGGTGCTCGGGGAGTACCCCGCGATCGCGTTTCCGGCGCTGGCCAAGAGCCTGGGGATCTCGAGCGCCTTGATCGACGAGCACGCCTGAGGGCCGGCGCCATCGCCGCGACCCGACCTCGCCCCGAATGCCACGGCCGGGTCGCATGGTACGAGTCTTGCTTAAGTCCCGGGGATGAATGCCGATAAATTGACCATGCGCTTAAGAGGCCAGCACCCATGAGTTCAGCCGTCTCGTCCACCGGAAGCTCGAGCACCGCCAATACGGCCTCCAGCGCCAGCTCCCTGATCACCTCCACCGGGATCGGCTCCGGGCTCAACATCAGCGCCATCGTATCGGCCCTGACCTCCAGCTACGGCGCGGCGCAGACCGACGCGCTGTCGTCGGAACAGACCACCTTGAATGCGCAGGTGTCCGCATTCGGGGCCTTCTCGAGCGCCCTCGACACGCTGCAGGCCACGCTCTCGACCCTGGAAGACCCCTCCCAGCTCGCCGGATATGACGCGACGGTCGCCGACACTACCATCGCGTCGGCGACCGCGAGCTCCGATGCGGTGCCGGGCCAGTACTCTTTGGAGGTCCAAAATCTCGCGACGGCCGCCTCCCTCACCTCGCAGGCGTTCGCGAGCGCCGACAGCACGGTCGGCACGGGCACCTTGAACATCGCGGTCGGCAACACGTCCGCCGCGATCACCATCGATTCGAGCAACGACACGCTCGCTGGGATAGCCTCGGCAATCAATTCCGCCTCGAACAATCCGGGGGTGACGGCGAGCGTCATCAGCACCACGGACGGCGCGCGACTGGTGATTTCAGGTACCAGCACCGGCGCCGCGAACGCCATCACGGTCACCCAATCTGGAGGCGACGGTGGCCTGTCGTCGCTGGTGTACGACCCCGCAAACCACGATACCACGCTCACCCAGACCCAGGCGCCGCAGGATGCGAACTTCACGCTCAACGGCTACGCTGCCACCAGCGCGAACAACGTGGTGAGCGGGGCGATCACGGGCGTGACCCTCGATTTGCTCGCACCGTCGGCCGCCGATACGCCGACCACGATCTCCGTCAGCGCGGATCCGACCTCGGCGGCCACCTCAATCGGCACGTTCGTGACGGCAGTCAACGGGGTGATCAGCGCCATCCAATCGCTGACCAGCTATGACCCCTCGACCCAGACGGCCGGGCCGCTCAATGGCAACGCGACCCTGGAATCGTTCCAGGACCAGCTCGAGAACATCCTCGATACAGTGAATCAGAGCGGCAACAACGGCGGGATCGCCTCGTTGGCGGACCTCGGCATCAGCGCGGACGCGCAAACCGGGCAGCTCGATACCAGCACCAGCACCTTGAACAACGCGCTGACGGCCAATCTGACCGCCGCGGGTAATTTGCTCGGCGGCACCAACGGCATCGCGACCCAGCTCGCTAACCTGGTCAACCAGTACACCGGACCGGACGGGTTGCTCGCATCCATCAATCAGGGGCTTGAGACCAGTTTGAGCAATGTCTCGCAGCAGCAGACGGCCCTGCAGGCGGAGCTGGCGACCTATTCCGCCACGCTTACCACGCAATACAACGCCATGGACACCGCGGTTGCGGCGCTCAAAGAGACCCAGACCTACCTCACGGCCGAATTCGACCCGAACCAGTCCTCGAGCTCGAGTTCCTCGGGAAGCAGCAGTCTGAGCGGCGGCAACTTAGGCACCTGAGGCGCGCGCGCATGATGCAATCCCGGCGAGGCGCGGCCCAATACCGCACGGTGTCGAGTCACGGACTGGTCGCCGATGCAAGTCCGACCCGTCTCGTGCAGATCGTGTACGAGCAGATACTCGCGCAGCTCGCGACCGCGCAGGGCTGCATGGAGCGCATCAGCAACAACCTGCCGCTCAACGACGTCGTCGCCAAAGGCAGGGCGATCGGCAGGGCTGTGCGCCTCATCAATCAGCTGAACGCGACCCTCGACATGGAGCGTGGCCGGGAAATCGCGGACAACCTGCGCTCGCTCTACGAGTACATGCTGAAGCGGCTGACGGTCGCGAACCTCAAGAACGACCCGCGCCTCATCGCCGAGGTCATCGAGCTTACGCGCAAAATCAAAAGCGGCTGGGACCAGATCGTGACGGACCAGCGATGACGCGGGACGAGACGGCCGCGGCATTGCAGCGGGCGCTCGCGCTGTCGCAGGAGATTCTCTCCGTGGCGGAGGCCGGCGATGTGCACCGGCTGATGAACCTCGACGCTGAGCGGCGCCGGCTGCTAAAGTCGGTGCGAGACGGCGCCCGGTCGCTGGATGAGAAGGAGCTTTCGGTGCTTCGCACCATCGCTGATATGAATGCCCAGTCGCTCGGCCGGATGGAACATCGATTTCGCGCGAAGTGCCGCGACATGGACATGCTCGCAGCGGGGCGGCGGGCGCTGCGCGCGTACGGCAATAGCCGCGCCTAGCACCGGCCACCGCCATGGCTGAGTCCTTTCTCGGCGGTGGTCTGGTCTTCGATGAGCTGCTGCCGCTCGCCTGGGTGCCGGGACCCCTCCCGCAGGGGTTGGAGGTCGCGCGCCTCAACGCCGATAACCACCAGCTTTTGGGCGCGGAATCCTCGCTCGACGAAGTGCGCGTCTCCGAGGCGCTGAAAGACGAATCCCCGGCGCTGCTCCACGAGCTACAGCGGCTCGAGTACAAGCTCAACATTCTCCTGCGGCTGACGGCGGATCTGGCGGCTCGCAGTTCGGGGTTGCCGCCCGCGCAGGCGGCGCGGCTTGGCGCGCACGGGCTCGAATGGACGGGCGCCGCGGCGCCCGCAGTGGCCTCGAGCGGACTCCTGCAGATCTACATCAACCCGGCGCTGCCGCAGCCTTTGAAGATTCCCTGCGTGGTGGTCGGCGAACGCATGCAGAATTCGGAGCGTGTTGCACAGCTTCAATTCCGCGACGTTTCCGAGCCGGTCGTGGACCTGCTCGAGAAGCTCATTTTTCGTCACCACCGGCGCCTCGTTAAGGGTGCGCGAGCGAATACCCCTAGTCATTCTTAGAAGAATTGCCTAGGCGCTCATTGCGGGATCCCTCTACATCCAATCCGGGTGTTTGCCAACTCCTTCTCTCTCAAGTCGATCGGCTAGTATGTGTTTCGCAGTGAGATTGATTGAGCAATCTCAATAAGTTACATCGCATGTTTGAGACGGAACCAGAGATATGTGGACTCCGTCACACTTTTGGAAGGAAAGGAGTCCCAAATAGTGGTTGACCCTAAGGTAATTGTGATGGAGCCCTCAGACTCGCAAGCGCGAACTCTGGTAGCTCTGCTCAAGTTTCTGGACCTCGAGCCGTTCCGTTTTCACGATCTCGCGGAGCTCGGCCGCGCCACCGAGGGTGCGCACGACTGGCTCGCTCTCATCGTCGGCGCCGAGACCATCGCCAAGGAGGGTCCGGAGCTGGTCGCGCGACTGCGCGCCATGGCTCAACCCCTTCCCGTCATCTATCTGTCGAGCGACGGGTTGCCGAGGATCGCCGAGAGCAGCGGAGATCTCGCCTGGCTGCATCTCGAGCTCCCGGTCAAGCATCGCCGACTGTCTGCGGTCCTCAATCAGGCGCAGAACGTCCGCAACGGCCATCCCACTCAGCCCGGCGCACATCGCTTCCGACCGAGCGGCAATTCGCGCGCCATGCGCGCGGTGCATCGATTGGTCGAGCAGGTGGCGCCCTTCGACACGAATGTGCTGATCCTCGGGGAGTCCGGTACCGGCAAAGAGTTGGTGGCGCGGCATATCCACGAGTTGTCGGGGCGCTCGGGACACCCCTTCGTGCCGGTCAATTGCGGCGCGATCCCCGCGGATCTGCTCGAGAGCGAGCTGTTCGGGCACGAAAAGGGGGCGTTCACCGGCGCCTTGTCGACCCGGGTCGGCCGCTTCGAGTTTGCCGAGGGCGGCACGCTGTTCCTCGACGAGATCGGCGACATGTCGCTGCAGATGCAGGTAAAGCTTCTGCGCGTGCTGCAGGAGCGAAGCTTCGAGCGTGTCGGCAGCAACCGCTCCGTGCTCTGCAACGTGCGCATCATCGCGGCGACCCACCGCGATCTCGAGGCCCAGATCCTGGCCGGCCGCTTCCGCGAGGACCTGTTCTATCGACTGAACGTGTTTCCGGTGCAGATGCCCCCGCTGCGCGAGCGGCTCGACGATCTACCGGTGCTGATCGAGCATCTCGTGCGCCGCCTGGGTGAGAATGCCGGGCGCCACATCCGTCTGCACAAAGGGGCCATGAGCTGCCTCGCGCGCAATCGCTGGCCCGGCAACGTGCGCGAGCTCGCGAATTTGCTGGAGCGGCTCGCGATCCTCTATCCCGATCAGACGATCGGCGCCGAGGATCTGCCGGAGCGCTACCGCGCAGGCGGCGCCGGCGCCTGGTTCGACGGCAGCGTGCGCGTCGCGCCCGTGGCGGCGGATCCTATACCCGTTCCCGAGAGTCGCACACCCGCGCCGGTTCGGGCCACCGAGGATTCGTGCGGTGAGGCGTGGGATGAGGATACTTGCCGCGCAGCGTCGTGCCGCGAGGATTCTTACCACGAGGATTCGTGCGGCGAGGATTCGGCTGCCGAGCGCCGGCTGCTTGGGGCGCCGTTCGAGCTCGGCGATGGCGCGCAGCGCGAGCCGGCCGAGCACGCTCTCAGGAGCGGCGGCATCGATCTCAAGGACCATCTCTCGGCGATCGAGATCGGTCTCATCCGCAAGGCGCTCGCCGAAGCCGACGGCACCGTGGCCGAGGCAGCGCGCCTCTTGCGCATCCGCCGCACCACGCTCGTCGAGAAGCTGCGCAAATACCGGCTGACTGCCTGACAGAAAATTGACGGAGGCGCGGTCCGCGACCGCAGCCCACGTCGTAAACGGTTGATCGATTGGGGAAAAGCAGGCGAGGCACGGAAGTTGCTTTCTTCCGGGCATGGCGGCGACCTCCCAAGAAATAGCCCAAGGGCTAGTCGACAATTCGCGCAACGAGCTCAAGGCTGCGTTTCGCGCATTCGGCTCGGTATCTGAGCAGCTCTCCGGCGCGTTCGATGCGTTGCGCAGCCAAGTCGCGCAGCTGCGGCTCGAGCTGGGCGAGGCGCATGCCGGCAGGGACAGCCTGGCTGCACGCCTGTCGGCGCTCATTGACGGACTCCCCGGCGGCGTGCTGGTGCTCGATGCGCGCGGCGACATCAAGGAGGCGAATCCCGCCGCGATCGCGCTGCTCGGCGAGCCCCTGCTCGAGCAGTCCTTCGAGGCCGTACTGGCGCGCTCCGCGGTCAACGACGCCGCGATCGGCGAGCATACGGAGCTTCGCACCGGGCGATTCGTCAATCTTTCGAGGCGTGAGCTCGACGAGGGAGGCGAGGTGGTGCTGCTCACCGACGTGACCGAGTCGCACTTGATGCAGACATTTCTGGCGCGGCAGCAGCGGCTCGTGACCCTCGGCGAATTGGCGGCCGGCCTCGCTCATCAAATCCGTACGCCGCTCGCCGCCGCGCTCTTGTACGCCTCACAGATGAGCTTGCCGGGGCGCAGCGCGGAGGAGATGTCGCGTTGCTCCGAAAAGACCGTCGGCAGCCTGAAGCAGCTCGACCGGCTCATCAACGACATGCTCGCCTTCGCGCGCGGCGGCGCCGCACGCGAGCCCGTGAGCGTGAGCGCGTTGCTCGAGCAAGTCGCGCAATGGCTGCGCGCGGCATTGCGCCGCGGCGTGCGCCTGACCATCCGCACGGAGGCTCCGCGGCTCATGGTGCGCGCGAACGCCCCGTCGCTCGTCTCCGCCGTCCTGAACCTGGCCACGAACTCGCTGCAGGCCGCGGCCGGAGAGCTCGAGCTCGAGCTGCTGGGGCGCCGCGCGGCGGACGGCCGTGCCGAGATCGTCGTGAGCGACAACGGTCCCGGCGTCCCCGCTCACATCCGAGAGCGGATCTTCGAGCCTTTTTTCACCACCCGCGCGCGCGGCAACGGCATCGGGCTGTCGATCGTCAAAAGCGTGGTCGAGTCGCACTCCGGCCATATCCGGCTCGCCGATTCGAGCCGCGGCGCCACCTTCATCATCGATTTACCGGCAGAGGAAACCTGAATGAACACCCCCAATGAAGCGGTACTGATCGTCGAGGACGATGCCGATCTGCGCGAAGCGCTGACCGACACGCTGCAGGCCGCCGGCATCACCGCGGTCGCCGCGGGCAACGCGGGCGAGGCGCTGAAGCTGCTCGAGTCGCGGGAGATCGCGCTCATCATCTCCGACGTGCAAATGCCCGGCCCGAGCGGCTACGAGCTCCTGGCCTCGATCAAGCGGCTGCGGGCGGATCTGCCGGTCGTGCTGATGACGGCCTATGGCACGATCGCGCAGGCGGTGTCCGCCATGCGCGAGGGCGCGACCGACTACATCGTGAAGCCATTCGATGCGCAGGCGCTCATCGACATGGCGCGCCGCCAGCTCGCGAGCCGCGTGACCCCGAACGAGCTCGTCGCGGCCGATCCGGAATCGAAGCGCACGGTCTCCCTCGCGCGCAAGATCGCCGAGAACGATGCGACCGTATTGATCACCGGCGAGAGCGGCACCGGCAAGGAGGTATACGCCCGCTTCATCCGCGATAACTCGGGACGCGCGGATCGACCTTACGTCGCCATCAACTGCGCGGCGATCCCGGAGAACATGCTGGAGGCGACGCTGTTCGGGTACGAGAAGGGCGCTTTCACCGGGGCGGCCGCCTCCCATGCCGGCAAGTTCGAGCAGGCTCAGGGCGGCACGCTCCTGCTCGACGAGATCTCGGAGATGGATCTGAATCTGCAGGCGAAAATCCTGCGCGTACTGCAGGAACGCGAAGTGGAGCGGCTCGGCAGCAATCGCAGCATCTCGCTCGACGTGCGGCTGATCGCGACGTCGAACCGCGACCTGCCGGAGGAGGTCCGAGCGGGGCGCTTCCGCGCCGACCTCTTCTACCGCCTCAACGTCATGTCGCTCAAGCTGCCCGCGCTGCGCGAGCGGCGGGGCGACATCCTGCCGCTGGCGCGCCGCACGATGCAAGCGTGCGCCCGCGGCAGCCAGGCACCGCTCTCGCTGTCCGTCGCCGCCGAGCGCAAGCTGGTCGAGCACGACTGGCCTGGGAACGCCCGCGAGCTCACCAACATCGTGCAGCGCGCTGCATGGCTTGCCAGCGGAGGCCAGATCGATGCCGCGGATCTCGATCTGCAAGCGACGGCGGTGGCCGCCGGCGCCGAGCGGGCTGCGGCCGCGCCCGCCGTCGTTACGCCGGGCCTCGCAACGCCGGGCCTCGCTACACCGGGCCTCG
>JBEKVP010000045.1:0-10199 GCA_049513935.1 Steroidobacteraceae bacterium | reverse complement strand
CGATGCCTTTCGACATCGTTCACGCGATCTGGTCCGGATGGGGTGGACTCGCTGCCGCGGCGGCCGGGAGGATTCTCGGTATCCCATGTCTGATACACATCGCCGGAGGCGAGCTCGTCTCGATTCCGCAGATCGGCTACGGCGGCTCTCTCAGGTGGTACGGGCGATTGCGAGAGGCGTTGACCTTGCGAGCGGCTTCCGCGGTCACGGCGGCGAGTGCGCCGCTCATCGAGCGGCTGTCGGAGCTGGGTGTCGCGGCGCAGCGCGTGCCGCTCGGCGTCGATCTTACCGCTTGGCCGCCCCGTGACCCAGTGCGGCGCGATCCAGGGCGGCGCGCGAAGCTGATCCATGTCGCAAGCCTGAACCGGGTGAAGGACCAAACGACACTGCTGCGCGCACTCGCGTCGCTCTCGCGGTCGGGGGTGGATTTCGAGATGGATGTCGTCGGCGAGGACATACTGAACGGCGAGATACAGCGCCTGAGTGCGCAATTGGGGCTATCCGAGCGGGTTAGGTTTCGCGGATTTCTGACCCAGCGCCAACTGCGTCCTGTGGTCGAGGAGACCCACCTCATGGTCGTTTCGTCGCGGCATGAGGCCGGGCCCCTCGTCATGCTGGAGGCCGCCGTCGCGGGCGTTCCAACCCTCGGCACGGCGGTCGGCCACATCCGCGAATGGTCGCCGGATGCCGCGGTCGCGGTTCCCGTGGGGGATTCGGCCCGGCTCGCCGAAGCCATCGCGAAGATCCTCGAAGACGAGGAGCTGCGCCTGCGCATCGCGCGCGCGGCGCAGCAGCGCGCCGTCCGCGAAGATGCCGACTACACGGCCGGGTGTTTTCAGGCGCTATATATGAATCTACGCCGGTAGAGCTCCGCCACCGCGCGCAGTGGCGCGCGCCAAGCCGGTCACCGCGCGGCCAGCGCGTCGCCGCGTGCCGAGCGATACTGCACTTCGCGCAAGAGCAGCTCGCGCCAGCTGCGCGCGAGAGAGCGCTTGGCCCGGAAGTGCTCGGCGTCGCGCCGCTCGGAGTCCCTCTGCTGCAGCGAAATCTGATCGTGCAGCAAGTTGCGGATGGCGCGGTAGAAATCCGAGGTGTAGGTCCCCTCGAACATCATCTCGAGATCGTTGCTCTCCTGCCAGTGGGTCTTGCTGCCGAGCTGCGCCTTCACCAACTCGTAGAATTTCGTGCCCGGCAGCGGGTAGGAGACGCTGACGCCGATCTCGTCAGGCTGCGCTTTGGCGAGCAACTCGCGCGTCGACAGAATGTCCGCGAGCTGCTCGCCCATGTAACCCAGTTGGATGAAGAATCCGACGCGGATGCCCGCCGATCGCAGCCTTTCGCGAGCCGTCAGAATCTCCTCGACCGTGGTGCCCTTGTTCATGGCGTCGAGCACGCGCTGACTGCCGCTTTCCGCGCCCAGCCACGCCTCGTGGCAGCCGGCGCGCCCGAGCGCTCGAGCCATGCCCTCGCTCACGAGATCGGCGCGGGTTTGAATCGTGAAGGGCACCGTGCCGCCGGCCGAGTGCGCGGCCTGCGCGAAGTCGTTCACCCACTCGACCTTGAACCCGAAGATGTCGTCCGCGAACCAGACGTGGTCGGGCGCGAAGCTGCGCTTCAGATGCAGCATCTCCGCCGCCACGTTCTCGGCGCTTCGCTGCAGATAGTGATTGCCCCAGGTCGGCTTGGCGCACCACGCGCATCGGAACGAGCAGCCGCGGGACGCAGCCATGTTGAGGCTGAAGTAGCCGTGTGCGCTCAGCCACATGGAACGGTAACGCTCCATGTCGACGAGATCCCACGCCGCAAAGCCGTCGTATTGGCCGACGGGCAGCACCCGCGCGCCGTTCGCCCTCACCACCCGGCCGGCACGCAGCGTGGCGAGCCCGAACAGACCTTCGGTCAGCTCCTCGCCAGGCGTGTCTGGGCGCGAGGCGAGGCGGGGAATGAGCTCGAGCAGCGAGGACAGTCCTTCGCCGATCAGGGCGACGTCCGCGCCGGCCTTGAGATACGTGTCCGGGGCGTCGGTGACGTCCGGCCCCGCCGCGATCACCTTGATGCCGGCGCTGTGCGCCGTGTCGATCATGCGGCAGGCGGCAGTGCGCATCTCGGCCAGGCACATCTTGCTCAAGAAATTGAACGTGTCCTCATACAGCAGCACGACCTGCGGCTGAACGTACCTCAGCATGCGATCGTAGTCGCCGATCCCGTCGGCGAGCATGGCGTCGAAGAACGACACGTCGTGCCCGGCCTTGCGCAGCATCGCGGCGACCTGCAGCGTGGCGAGCGGCGGGTACGGCTTGCAACGCTCCTGTTGCTTGCGGTCGAGCCGCAGGTAATAAGAGTGGCAAACCAGAATCGAGAGCATCGGTTCCCCTAGAGATTCGGCGCCGGCACGCGAGCCGCGCAAACCGGCGCCGTTTCGGAGGTATGTACTCGCAACCCGCGAATGGGTTTAACCCGATCGCAATATTCGCTGCGCCCGGGCGCGGGAGGTCGGCACCGCGCGGGGCCCGACACCACCCAGCGGCCCGGCAGCACCCCGCGAATCAGGGTCATCGGGACATCTGGTAGGGCGTGGCTCAAAGGTTGGTTGCCGGAGAAACCGCCGCCGGCCGCGCTCGAGGCGCAGGCTGTCAGGAATATCCGTGCAGCTCGATGAAGTAGAGACGCTCGTGCTCGGACGGATCTTGCGAAATGCCGTCGTTCAAGCGAAACCCGGTGCGTCCCTGCCCGAACTGGATCGGCGTCCTCGCCGTGGCGGCCGCCAACAGGGTGGCACAGCATGTCTTGAACAAGACCCCCATTCTCCTCGGGCTTTCGGTGACCATAACCCGCAGTCGGTAGCGCTGGAATTGTCGCGAGTTTAGCGCGCCCGACTATCGCGAGTGTGATAGTTACCGAGTCTGATGGCATTATTTAGCGGAGTCAAGTCGGCCCGCCCGGCGTTTGCGAAATCGGCCGGCTATGCAAAGATGATGCCGTGGAGCAACGATATGCTGGGCGAAGGGCCTTTGATGACGTATGAAATGAAGCTTTGAGGCTGCTGTTCAAAACCCTGTCGCGCGCTCCCCTGTGGGCGCTCTACGCGCTGTCCGGCGTTCTGTACTTGCTCGCTTATTACGTGGCCAGGCATCGCCATCGGGTGATTCGCGAGCAGCTGGCGAAGGTCTTTCCGAGCCTTCCCGAAGCGGAGCGCGCCGCCATTCACAAGCGCTTTCTCAAGAACTTCTGCGATGTGCTGGTCGAAGTGGTGAAATCGCTGTCGCTCGCGCCCGCCGAGATGAGCGCGCGGGTGCGCATCTTCAATTTGCCGGCGCTGCGGACGCATCTCGAGGCCGGGCGGTCGGTGATGCTCGTGACCTCGCATCTGTGCAACTGGGAATGGCTGTTGCAAGGCGTGGTTTTGCAGCTTGGTTTCCCGCTCGATGCGGCTTATAAGCCGCTGCACGATGCCTGGGCCGAGCGTCTGATGCTCGAGGCGCGATCGCGCTTCGGCGCCCGGCTGATCCCCGCCAAGGAGCTGCTCGCCGATTTTCTGAGCCGGCGCGGCGTGGTGCGCGCGCTCGCGATGAATGCCGACCAGGCGCCGGTGTCGACGGACAAGCGCTACTGGACGCAGTTCCTGGGCCAGGACACCGCGTTCTACGTGGGCGCCGAGCAGATCGCGCGCGCGACGCGCCTGCCGATCCTGTATCTGGTGATGCGCCGTGTGAAGCGCGGGTGGTACGAGGTCGAGGTCCGGCAGCTCTGGGACGGGCGCGAGAGGCTCGAGCCCAATGCCGTCACCGAGCGCTATGCGCGTGCCTGCGAAGCCGACGTGCTCGCGAATCCCGCGGACTGGCTCTGGTCGTACCGGCGCTGGAAGCTGAAAAAGCCGCTTTACGGCGTCGAGTGACCCCCCCGCGTCGGCGACGTGCGGCCTCAGCCTGCCGCCGCGCCGAGCTTGCCCTGCAGGTGCTTCGCGAGCTCGGCGATGGTCGGGTGGTCGAACAGCTCGGTCAGGTCGACGAGGCCCGGGTAGTCGCGATCGATGTTCTCGTGGATCTCGATGAGCTTCAAGGAGCTCGCGCCGATCTCGAACAGGTTGTCGTCGACCTCGATGCGCTTGCCCGGCAGCGCGGCCTCGCAGATCGCCTGCAGCCGGCCTTCCAGATCCGAGCCCGTCACGTGCGGTCCGGCGTGCGCCGTGCGCAGTTTCTCGAGCTCGGCGAGCTCCGCGTCGAATTCGCCGTCGAGGTGGGCCTCAGTCAACAGGTGCCGCTGCACCTTGCCGCTCGTGGTTTTCGGAATGCGCTTGACCGGAATGACTTCGGCCACTTCGATGCCGGTATGCTCGTTGATCAACCGGTTGACCGCGGCGGCCGTCGGCAAGAACTCCTCGAGACCTCCGCGATGGAGCACGAACACCACGAGCTGCTCGCCTTGCGTGCCCGGCTTTGCGATGCCGGCGGCCACCACCTTGTTGAGGTCCAGCCCGGCGGCGCGCTGCGCGATGTTTTCCAGATCGTAGGGGTAATAATTTTGCCCGTTGACGAAGATGATTTCTTTGCTGCGCCCGGCGATGTACAGATCGCCCTCGTGGATCACGCCGAGATCGCCCGTGTCGAGCCACCCTTGCGCGTCGAGGGCTTTGGCCGTCGCCTCGGGATCGCCGAAATAGCCCAGCGTGACGTTCGGTCCGCGCATCAAAATGTGGCCGACGACGCCGTCCGGCAAAGCCGCTCGACCGTCGTCGGCGATGCGCAGCTCCATGTTGGGGAGCACCCGCCCGACGCTCATGAGCTCGATGGCATCGCGCGCGTCGGCGGGATTGACCTCGATGCGGGAGCCCAGGCCGAGCTTGTGCCGATTGGCGCGGATCCAGCGGTATTCGCTGTCCGGCTTCGGAAACGCGACTGCAAGACACGCCTCGGCCAAGCCATACACCGGATACATCGCCGTGGCCCTGAGCTTTGTGTGCGCGAGCGCCTGCATGAACTCGTTGCAGAGCTGCACCGAGATCGGCTCGGCGCCGTTGTAGATGGCGCGGATGCTCGAGAGGTCGACGTTCTCGAGCTTGCGGTCGCCGAGTACCTTGAGAAAATGCCGGTAGCCGAAATTCGGGGAGCAGGTGAGCGTAACGCGTTTCTTCGAGGCTAGCTGCAGCCACAACAGCGGGCGGCGCACGAACAGGTCGGTCGGCATCAGATTGACGTGGGCGCGCGCGGCGAATATCACCAGATAAAAGCCGATCAAGCCCATGTCGTGTGTCAAGGGCATCCAACTCAAGCTGGTGTCGTCCTCGCCGTATTTGCCGACGGCGCTCGCGCCCTTGATGTTGGCGATCAAATTGCCATGCGTCAGCATCACGCCCTTCGGCTCGCTGGTCGAGCCTGACGAGAACTGGATGAACGCGAGATCCGCGGGGTCGGGACGATGGAGCTTCCCCGGACGGGAGATGTCGGTGATCGACTCGACCAGGAAACAGCGCGATTTGAGATCGGCCATGAGCTCGGTCTCCCCGACCTCGGCCGCCAACGCCTGCAAGCGCTCCAGGTTCCTGGCGTCGGTGTAGAGGTACGGGCGCCCGAGCTTGCGCGCCACCCGCAACAGCTTGTGCCGGTGCTCGTCGCTGATGCCGACAGCGAGCGGCACGGGCACGATGCCGCCTGCGATCGCGGCCCAGAACGCATCGAGGAATTGCTCGTTGTTCGACAGAAAGACGATGAGCTTGTCGCCGCGCCCCGCGCCCATTGCCTGCAGGTGGTGCAGGATCCCGAGCGCGCGGGAATGCAGCTCGCCGTAGCTCACGCGGCGCTCGGCGCTCTCGCCTTCGATGTAGGTGACTACGCGGTCGACGTTGCGGTTGCCCTCGAGCATGTCTACCAGGGTGTTGGGCGTCATCGGACCTCTACGTTCATCATGAGATGGGAGCGCGGCCGCAGGTTGATCTGCGCCTCGAGCTCAATGGGCTGATCGTCGGCCCGTTTCAGGCGAAAGCGGCGCGACATGCGGTTCACGTGGACCAGCATCTCGAACATGGCCATGTTCTCGCCGATGCAGTGCCGCGGGCCGACGGAGAAGGGGATGTAGGCGAAACGGTGACGCTCCTTGGCGTCGACGCCGGCGAAGCGCTGCGGCTGAAACTCCCCGGGCGCGCTCCAGAAATCGGGGTGCCGGTGCAGCGTATAGGGGCTGATGAACACGTCGGTGCGCGCCGCGATCGGGTATCCGCCGAGCTCATCGCTCTCGAGCGAGCGCCGGGTGAAGAGCCATCCCGGCGGATACAGGCGCAGGGACTCCTGCACGACCTGATGCGTGAACGCGAGCGATTCCGCGGCGTCGAGGCCGAGCAGGGCGTCCGGGGTCCGGTCCGCCTCGGCCTGAAGCTCCTCCGCGGTTTGCGGATGCCGGCTGATGAGATACCAGGTCCAGGTGAGCGCGGCGGCCGTGGTCTCGTGGCCGGCGACGATCAGCGTCAGGACCTCGTCGATGAGCTCCTTGTCGCTCATCGGCGCGTCGTTCTGATCGCGCGAGCCCATCAGCATGCTGAGGAAGTCGCTTTGATCGTCGCCCTCGCGCCGGCGCCGCGCGATGAGCTCGGCGACCAGCTTGGTGAGTGAGCGAAAGCGGAACGCGAACTTGAGATCGCGATTCTGTTCCTTGGCGACGACCTCGAACGGGTTGGCGCCCATCTGGCGTTCCAGGCGTTCGAGATCCGCGCCGAATATCGAGCGCAGCACGATGTCGAGGGTGAGCTCGCTGACATCGTCGGTGAGATTGATGGGCTCGCCCCGGGCGGCGCGGGCGGCCCAGCGGTCCGCGAATTTCTCGTTCACCTCGTGAATCAGCCGGCTGAAGCGGTCGATCACCCGGCGATGGAAAGCGGGCTGCATCATGCGCCGCTGCCGGCGCCAGAAGTCGCCCTCGCTGGTCATGATGCCGTTGCCGAGCAGGATCTTGACCCGATCCATGCCCTCGCCCTTGGTGTAGTTGCGGTGATTCGACAGCAGCACCTGCTTGACGTCGTCGGGATGGTTGATGACGTAGTTGTACACGCCGCGCGTGGGCGAAAAGACGCGATAGAGGTCGCCGAAGCGCGCGAAATACTCCGTGAGCCGCGCCAACGTCTCCTCGCTGCCGTTCAGATCGAAGGCCTCGGCGGGGCCCGGCGGAATGGCCGTGGTCTGCATTCTCACATTGTAGCGCAGCCGCTTTTTCCTTGGGCTTGCGTGCCGCGGCGCCCATTGCCGACAATGAGCCCGTGCAGAAAGAACCCGACGGCGGCCTTCGCAACACTCTCTACGCGCAGCAGACACGCTCGAGCCGCCGCCTGACGCGCGGCCGCTTGTTCCTGTACCGGATGCTCGTGCCCGTGGCCATCTTCGTCGGGCACAGCGTGTGGCGCTGGTGCCGCTCGATGCGCGTCGTCGGCACGGAGCACATCAGCGCGGCGCTCGAGCGGGCGCCGTCGTTCATTCCGGTGTACTGGCACCAGCATCAACTGCTGTGCGTGAAGCCGCTCCTCGAGATGCGCGAGGCGGGCGTCAAATTGGGATTCTTGATCTCACCGTCCGTCGACGGTGAGATCGGCGCGATGCTGGTGAGAAAACTCGGCGCCGAAGTGATCCGCGGCTCCTCCTCGCACACCGGCGCGCGGGCGCTGCGCGATTATTATCAGGCGCTCGCCCACGACGGCGTCTCGCCGGCGATCACACCGGATGGCCCGCGCGGGCCGCCGTGGAAGTTCAAGCCCGGCGCGATTCTCTTGTCGCAGATGTCGCAGCGTCCCATGATCCCCATGGCGTACGCGGCGTCGCGTGCCTGGAAGATCAAGTGGGACAAGTTCGTCATCCCGAAGCCAGGGGCGCGCGTCGCGATCGTGATCGGCGCGCCGGTCTATGTGGCGAAGGGTCTCGACGCCGAGGGACTGTCGCGGCTGCAGAGTGCCATGGAGGATAATCTCAAGGAACTGTACCGTGAGGCGAGTCTGCTCATTAAGTGAAATTGACCGGAAGCCCCAAACAATACAAGCTCTTATCTTGTATTCCTGATAGCTTGTGCGAGAATCCTCCGCTATCTGCCTGTGGGTGGGGCATGGGAAAACTGTGTGACGCATCTGCATTTCGATTCGCTTCGAGTGGCAAACTGTTGATCCACAACCGCAATTACGTTTCGGGGACCCTCTAGAGGCGCATGGCCATCGCACCCCACGACCCCCGACATCCAGACCTCTCCGCCTCGGATGTATTGTCACCTCAAACCTGGCCCAGGCGCGGCACCCGCCCGTCGGCAAGTCTCTCCACCGTAGGTCTCGACGTTCTCTGCACCAAGGTCGCGGTGGACTTTCAGACCATGACGGCGGAGACCGCCGCCGAATGCATCGCCACCAGCCTCGAACTATTGCGCGAGGCCACGCGCGCCGATGCCTCGCTGCACGTCACCTTCGATGCCGAGGGAACGGCGTACCTCGACGTGCAGGTCGCGCGCGGGCTTCTCACCACCGGTAATCCGGAGCAGTTGCGCGGCCAGAGCTTGGACACGCTGCCGTGGCTCAAGTCGAGGCTCGCCTCGCTCCGGGTATCGGAGATTCGCGATACCGGGCACCCGCGGCCCGACCAGGCCGACGACGCGGCCGTGTGGTCGAACCTCGGCATTGGCTCCATCCTCATCATCACGTACTTCATTGCGGGGCGCCCGGCCGGCATCCTCGGGATCGCCGGCGCGCGGCCGCGCGACAACTGGGAAGTGCAGCTGCATCTCTTGATGAAGCTGGTCGGCTCAAGTCTCGCGACGGGCCTCGAGCGCATCGAGCTTAAGGCGCATTTGCGCGACCTCGAGGAGCGCAACGATCTCGCTTTGTACAGCGCCAACGACGGCTTGTGGGATTTCGACACGCTCAACAACCGCGTGTACATGTCGCCGCGCTGGAAAGCCATGCTCGGGTACGACGAGGCCGAGGTGGGGCAGGCGCCCGACTGGCGCACGCTCGTGCACTCGGACGACATGTCGCGGGTGCAGGCCGCCATCCGCGATCACGTCGCCGGCAAGACTCCGATCTTCGAAAGCCTGCACCGCATGCGCCACGCGACCGGCGAGTGGCGCTGGGTGATCAGCCGCGCCAAGGCGAAGGTCGACGACAAAGGCCGGTTATTGCGCCTGGTCGGGGTCGAGCTCGACATCACCGAGCGCAAACTCTACGAGGAAGCCCTGTTCCGCGAGAAAGAGAGCGCGCAGATCACGCTCCAGAGCATCGGCGATGGGGTCATTACCACCGACGCCAAGGGCGTCATCGACTATCTGAACCCAGTGGCCGAGGCGCTTACCGGGTGGCGTCTCGAGGACAGCCAGGGCCGCGCGATCGAGGAGATCTTCCGTGCATTCCACGAGGAGACCTGCGAGCCGCTCGAGAATCCGCTCGCGGTCGCCATCCGCCGCACGCGCTCGATCAAGTCGGTGCGGCCGATGCTGCTCATCCGCCGCGACGGCAACGAGATCTACGTCGAGAGCACGGCTTCGCCGATCCGCGACGGCAGCGGCGCGGTCTCGGGCGGCGTGCTGGTGTTCCACGATGTGAGCGAGGCGCGGGAGCTCAATCGGCGGCTCTCCTACCATGCGAGCCACGACGTGCTCACCGGCCTCGTGAACCGCCGCGAGTTCGAGAATCGCATGGAGCGGGCCTTGAAGAGCGCGAAGGCGCGCGAGACCTCGTATGCACTCTGCTGCCTGGATCTCGATCAGTTCAAGATCGTCAACGACACCTGCGGCCACAGTGCCGGCGATGCGCTGCTCGGGCAGGTCGGAGCGCTGCTCAAGTCCAAGGTCCGCTGGCGCGATACCCTCGCGCGCCTGGGCGGCGACGAATTCGGCATACTGCTCGAGAGCTGCACGCTCGACGAGGCGATGCGCACGGCCGAGTCGTTGCGCGAGGCGCTCCGCAACTTCAAGTTCACCTGGGAGGAGCGCACCTTCCGCCTGGGCGCGAGCATCGGCGTGGTGCCGATCTCGGCGGACAACGCCGACGTCGCCTCGGTGCTGTCCGCCGCCGACAGCGCCTGCCAAGCCGCCAAGGAGGCCGGGCGCAACCGCGTCCACAGCTTCGAAGAGAACGACATCGATCTCATGCGCCGGCGCCGCGAGATGCAGTGGGCCGCGCGCATCAACAACGCCCTCGAGGAGGGCCGCTTCGAGCTGTTCCGCCAGACGATCCTGCCGCTGCA